>NZ_JBFUID010000014.1:0-101897 GCF_056402055.1 Pseudomonas sp. P4_C4
TCGCAGCCTGCGGCAGCTCCTACAGAGGGCTTGCGTGTATATGGCAGGCTACCTTCGCGGCAAAGCCCTTCGCCKCCCCGCCGATAAAGCTTTATCATGGCCGCAGTTTCGCTGATCGAGTCCGTCATGAAATTCGCCATCGCCGTGTTTTCCGCCGCCCATGCGCCCTCCTCGCGCCGCGCCTTGCTGTTCGCCCAAGCGGCGCTGGCCGGCGGGCATGAGATTGTCCGGCTGTTTTTCTACCAGGACGGCGTCTACAACGCGTCTGCCAGCGTGGTCACGCCCCAGGATGAACTGGACTTGCCCAGGCAATGGCGCACCTTTGTCAGCGACCATCAACTCGATGGTGTGGTGTGCATCGCCGCCGCGCTGCGTCGTGGCGTGTTGAACGATGAAGAAGCCAGACGCTATCAGCGCGAGGCTGTTGCCGTCGGTGCGCCGTGGGAATTGTCGGGCCTCGGCCAATTGCATGACGCCGCGCAGGATGCCGACCGCCTGATCTGTTTCGGAGGCGCATGACATGGCCAAATCCTTGTTGATCATCAGCCGCCAGTCGCCATGGTCCGGCCCTGGCGCGCGCGAAGCGCTGGATATCGTGCTGGCCGGGGGCGCCTTCGACCTGCCGATCGGCCTGTTGTTTCTCGATGACGGCGTGTTCCAGCTCGTCGCCAGTCAGGACGCCAAGGCCTTGCAACTGAAAGACCTGAGCGCCAATCTGCAAGCCCTGCCGATGTTCGGTGTCGAGGAACTGTTCGCCTGCGGCGACAGCATCACCCAGCGCGGCCTGGACCCCAGCGGCCTGTCGCTGGAAGAAGCCCAAGTGTTGGCCGCCCCTGAAATCACCGCCCTCATTGACCGTTACGACCAGGTGATCACCCTCTGATGTCGACTTTGCATGTGTTGTCTCATTCCCCGTTCGGCGACGAACGCCTGACCAGTTGCCTGCGCGTAATCGGCGCCAACGACGGGTTGCTGTTGTCCGGTGATGCCGCCTATGCGTTGCAGCCAGGCACCGCGCCCTTCACGGTGCTCAGCGCACGCGGCCTGAAGCTGTTCGTCCTGGCTGAAGATGCCCAGGCCCGTGCGCTTGCGGTTCCAGAATGGGCCAAGGCCATCGATTACCCGGCCTTCGTCGAACTGTCGATTCACTACGACAAGGTCAACAGTTGGCTATGAATGCATTGACGGTCGGCGCCCGCGCCATCGAGCTGGACAAGGATGGTTTCCTGGTCGAACTGAGTGACTGGTCCGCCGACGTGGCCAGTGCCCTGGCGGCTGCCGAAGACATCGAGTTGACGCCCGAACACTGGGAAGTCCTCGAGCTGCTGCGCAGTTTCTACACCGAATTCCAGCTGTCACCGGCCACCCGTCCGCTGATCAAGTACACCGCCCTGAAACTCGGCCCGGAAAAAGGCAACAGCCTGCACCTGAACCGACTGTTCAAAGGCACTCCCGCCAAACTCGCCGCGAAACTGGCGGGCCTGCCCAAACCGACGAATTGCTTATGACTGATTACCCAGCACTGACCCTCGAAACACCCGCCGAGCATCCGTTCGCCCAATTCGTGCGGATCCTTGGCAAAGGCAAACGCGGCGCCCGTGACCTGACCCGGGTCGAGGCCCGCGAGGCCATGGGCATGGTGCTCGATGAAAAGATCGAGGAAACCCAACTCGGCGCATTCCTGATGCTGTTGCGGCACAAGGAAGAAAGCTTCGAGGAGATGGCAGGCTTCACCGAAGCCTTGCGCGAACGCCTGAATCCTCCGGCACTGGCGGTGGATCTGGACTGGCCGACCTACGCCGGCAAGAAGCGGCACTTGCCGTGGTATCTGTTGGCAGCCAAGTGCCTGGCACAAAACGGCGTGCGGATTTTCATGCACGGCGGCGGCGCCCACACGGCCGGTCGGCTGTACAGCGAGCAACTGCTGGGCGAATTGAACATCCCGCTGTGCCGCAACTGGCAGCAAGTCGGCTCGGCACTGGACAACGGCGGCCTGGCGTTCATGCCTTTGATGGACTGGGCGCCACAGTTGCAACGGATGATCGACCTGCGCAACACCCTGGGCCTGCGCTCGCCGATCCACTCCCTGGCGCGGATTCTCAATCCGCTGGGCGCCCGTTGCGGTCTGCAAAGCATTTTCCACCCGGGTTATCAGGCGGTGCATCGCGATGCCAGCGGCCTGCTGGGTGACACCGCCATCGTGATCAAGGGCGATGGCGGCGAAATCGAGATCAACCCGGACGCCGACAGTCACCTGTACGGCACCACCGGCGGCGTTAGCTGGGACGAGGAATGGCCGCAGTTGTCGGCGCAACGTCACGTCAAACCTGCTTCGCTTGAACCTGAACATTTGAAAGCAGTCTGGCGTGGCGATGTGGTCGACAGCTACCCGCAAATGGCCCTGATCTCGACCATGGCCCTGGCCCTGCGTGGCCTCGGACAGACCCGCGACCAGGCCTTCGAAACCGCTGAAAAATACTGGGCTGCGCGGGACAAATCAATTTAATCGATCATTCGCGCCCGATCTTTGCGCTTTTTGTTCGAACTCATCGGAATAGACTCAACTCCATCGATTATGGGTTTCGGGAGTCTCGAACATGGGTTTGTTAGTTGATGGCCGCTGGCAGGACAAATGGTACGAAAGCAGCAAGGACGGCGCGTTCCAGCGTGAACAGGCGCAGCGACGCAACTGGTTGACCGCTGACGGCAAGCCCGGACCGACCGGCGTCGGCGGTTTTGCGGCCGAGCCTGGGCGCTATCACCTGTACGTGTCCCTGGCCTGTCCGTGGGCCCATCGCACGCTGATCCTGCGCAAACTCAAAGGCCTCGAAAACCTGATCGACGTTTCGGTGGTCAGTTGGTTGATGCTGGAAAACGGCTGGACCTTCGACCAGCACCTGGGTTCGACCGGCGACAAGCTCGATCGCTTCGACTTCATGCACCAGCGCTACACCGCCGACACCGCCGACTACACCGGCCGCGTCACCGTACCGGTGCTGTGGGACAAACAACAGAATCGCATCGTCAACAATGAATCATCGGAAATCATCCGCATGTTCAATGGCGCCTTCGACGATCTGACCGGTAACGACCTGGACTTCTACCCGGCGCCGCTGCGCGGAGAGATCGATGCGCTGAACGAGCGGATTTATCCGGCGGTGAACAATGGCGTGTACCGCGCCGGGTTTGCCACCTCGCAACAGGCTTATGAAGAAGCCTTCGATGATGTGTTTGCCGAGCTGGATCGGCTGGAGCTGCTGCTGGGTGCCAACCGTTACCTGGCTGGCGAATACCTGACCGAAGCGGACATCCGCCTGTTCACCACGCTGATTCGCTTCGATGCGGTGTACTACGGGCACTTCAAGTGCAACCTGCGGCGGATTGCCGATTATCCGAACCTGTCGAACTGGCTGCGGGAAATTTACCAGTGGCCGGGGATTGCCGAGACGGTGGACTTCACCCATATCAAGAACCACTACTACGCCAGCCACCGCACCATCAACCCGACGGGTGTGGTGCCGAAAGGGCCGGCACAGGACTTCACCGCGGCCCATGATCGGGAGCGGTTTAGCGGGAAAGGGGTTTGGCGCAAGGCCTGAGTTTGATCTAAAAATTTTATTGTCTTTTAGGGCCTCATCGCGAGCAGGCTCGCTCCTACAGGGGATTTTTGAACGCCGCAAATCCGATGTAGGAGTGAGCCTGCTCGCGATGGGAGCGACTCGGTGCCTAGACCTGTCCCTGAGCCCCTTCAAACCACGCCAGTTTCTCGCGCAGTTGCACCACTTCACCCACGATCACCAATGTCGGCGCATGTACTTCATGCTCCGCCACCAGTCGTGGCAAATCGGCCAGGGTGCCGGTGAAGACGCGCTGATTGACCGTGGTGCCCTGCTGGATCAGTGCCGCCGGGGTATCGGCGGCGCGACCATGTTTGATCAACTGCTCGCAGATGATCGGCAAGCCCACCAGGCCCATGTAGAACACCAGGGTTTGCGCCGGCGCGACCAGATCGGCCCATGGCAAATCGCTGGAACCGTCCTTGAGGTGGCCGGTGATGAATCGCACCGACTGCGCATAATCGCGGTGAGTCAGCGGAATCCCGGCATAAGCCGCGCAACCACTGGCCGCCGTGATCCCCGGCACGACCTGGAACGGGATGCCTTGGGCCGCCAGTTCTTCGATCTCTTCACCACCACGACCGAAGATGAACGGATCGCCGCCCTTCAATCGCACCACACGCTTGCCTTGCTTGGCCAGGTCCACCAATTGCTGGTTGATCTGATCCTGCGGCACCGCGTGATCGGCTCGGCGCTTGCCGACGTAAACCCGTTCGGCGTCGCGACGGCACAGTTCGAGAATTGCCGGTGCCACCAAACGGTCGTACAGCACCACATCGGCTTGCTGCATCAGACGCAATGCCTTGAACGTCAGCAGGTCGGGGTCACCTGGCCCTGCGCCCACCAGATAGACCTCACCGGTCGCCACTGGCGCTTCGCCATCGATTTTCGCCTGGAGCAACCGCTCGGCTTCACCGCCCTGCCCGGCCAGTTGCCGATCGGCAATCGGCCCCTGGAAAACATCTTCCCAGAACGCCCGACGCTGCTGCACATCCGGAAACAGGCCTTTGACCTGATGACGGAATCGCGCCGCCAAACCGGCCAGGTGACCGTAGGTGGAAGGAATCCAGGTTTCGATCTTGGCGCGGATCAAACGTGCCAGCACCGGCGCATCGCCGCCGCTGGACACTGCAATGATCAACGGAGAACGGTCGACGATCGCCGGGAAGATCACGCTGCACAGGGCTGGCGCGTCCACCACGTTGACCGGCACGCAACGCCGATGGGCATCGGCGGAAACTTGTGCGTTCAGCGTTTCGTCGTCGGTGGCGGCAATGATCAGCCCGCATCCGTCCAGGTCCGTTTCGGCGTAGCCACGTAGCAGGCACTCGCCACCGCTGCCGGCAACCAGCTCGCGCAGTTGTGCTTCGATTTCAGGTGCAACCACCCGCAGCAGCGCACCGGCATCGGCCAGCAGGCGGGATTTGCGCAAGGCAATCTCCCCCCCGCCGACGACCAACACACGACTGCCGCGAAGGTTGTGAAACAGCGGCAGATAGTTCATTTAGCCGATAACCTCGAGGCCACCCATGTACGGCTTGAGGACTTCAGGCACACGGATCGAACCGTCGGCCTGCTGATAGTTCTCGAGCACCGCCACCAGGGTACGGCCGACAGCAAGACCGGAGCCATTCAGGGTGTGCACCAGTTCCGGCTTGCCGGTTTCCGGGTTGCGGAAACGCGCTTGCATGCGACGGGCCTGGAAGTCGCCGCAGTTGGAGCACGACGAGATTTCGCGGTATTTGTCCTGGCTCGGGATCCACACTTCCAGGTCGTAGGTCTTGACCGCGCTGAAGCCCATGTCGCCGGTGCACAACGCCAAGGTGCGGTAAGGCAGTTCCAGCAGTTGCAGGACTTTCTCGGCGTTGGCGGTCAAGCCTTCCAGCGCTTCCATCGACTTCGCCGGCTCGACGATCTGCACCATCTCGACCTTGTCGAACTGATGCTGGCGGATCATGCCGCGGGTATCGCGACCCGACGCGCCGGCTTCACTGCGAAAGCACGGGGTGTGGGCAACGAACTTGATCGGCAGCAGTTTCGAATCGACGATTTCGCCGGCGACGATGTTGGTCAGCGACACTTCGGCGGTCGGGATCAGGTACAGGTCAGCTTCGCCTTCGCGCGCGATCTTGAACAGGTCTTCTTCGAACTTCGGCAGTTGGCCGGTGCCTTGCAGCGCCGGGGCCTGGACCAGATAAGGCGTGTAGGCCTCTTCGTAGCCGTGCTCGGTGACGTGCAGGTTGATCATGAACTGCGCGAGGGCGCGGTGCAGACGGGCAATAGGGCCGCGCAGCAGGGCGAAACGGGCGCCGGACAGTTTGGCAGCGGTTTCGAAGTCCAGCCAGCCGAACTTCTCGCCCAGGGCCACGTGGTCCTGAACCGGGAAATCGAAGGCCGTCGGGGTTCCCCAGCGGCGCACTTCGACGTTGCCGTCTTCGTCTTCGCCGACCGGTACCGATTCGTGCGGCAGGTTGGGGATGCCCAGCAGGATCGAGTCCAGCTCGGTCTGGATCGCGTCCAGTTCGACTTTACCGGTACTCAATTCGCCCGCCATGCGCTCGACGTCCGCCATCAGCGGCGCGATGTCTTCGCCGCGCTGCTTGGCCTGACCGATGGATTTGGAGCGCGCGTTACGTTCAGCCTGCAGTGCTTCGGTGCGGGTCTGGACGGTCTTGCGCTGTTCTTCCAGCGCTTCGATGCGCGCGACGTCCAGGGCATAGCCACGGGATGCCAGGCGGTCCGCTACGTCCTGAAGGTGGCTACGTAACAGTTTGGAATCGAGCATGTCGGTTTCTCGTTTATCAAAGTTTGGTCAAGGACAGGCCGGCCCAGGTGGCAAGTAGCCCGCCGAATACGCTGAGCGCCGCATAGCCCAGGGCCAGCGGCACCTGCCCGCTTTCCAGCAGGCGCACCGTATCCAGTGAAAAGGATGAAAAAGTCGTCAGCCCCCCGAGGAAGCCAACGATCAACCCGGCGCGAATTTCAAAAGACACCTCCGGGCGTATCAAAAACAGACCGTATAGAACACCGATCAGCAAACAGCCCACGATATTAACGGCCAGCGTCGCGGTATAGAAGTGCCGTGGCCAATTCGCGTTGATCCAATTGCCCGCGGCAAAACGCAACAGAGTGCCGGCCATCCCGCCGACGGAAACCGCAACGATCGCTGGAAACACTATTTTCTCCGCTGCCGGGGGCTTGAACGGTCGAGTTTCGCCAGGTGATTAAGCTTTTCGCCGATCTTCAATTCCAGGCCACGGGGCACGGGCTGATAGAACGGGATCGGATCGAGTTCCTCCGGGAAATAGTCTTCTCCGGCGGCGTAGGCGTCCGGCTCATCGTGGGCATAGCGATATTCATCGCCGTAGCCCAATTGCTTCATAAGCTTGGTCGGCGCGTTGCGCAGGTGCAGCGGCACTTCCAGCGAGCCGTGCTCGGCGGCGGCGCGCAGTGCGGTCTTGAAGCCCATGTACACCGCGTTGCTTTTTGGCGCGCAGGCCAGATAGGTGATGGCCTGGGCCACCGCCAGTTCGCCTTCGGGGCTGCCGAGGCGTTCCTGCACTTCCCAGGCCGCCAGGCACAGGCTCAGGGCGCGCGGGTCGGCATTGCCGATGTCTTCGCTGGCCATGCGCACCACGCGCCGGGCCAGGTACAAGGGGTCGCAACCGCCGTCGATCATCCGCGCAAACCAGTACAGCGCGCCGTCGGGGTTGGAACCGCGCACCGACTTGTGCAACGCGGATATCTGGTCGTAGAACGCTTCGCCGCCCTTGTCGAACCGCCGGCGGGTATCGCCGAGCAGGCTTTGCAGCAGGTCGACACCCATTTCGCCGTTGTCTTCGGCGAGGTCCGAGGCGTTTTCCAGCAAGTTGAGCAAACGCCGGCCATCCCCATCGGCGGCCGACAGCAGCATCTGGAACCCTTCATCGCTGAGGGTCAAGTTGCGTTTGCCCAGGCCACGCTCTTCGGTCAATGCGCGGTGCACCAGCTTGCGCAGGGCCGCTTCGTCGAGGCTTTTGAGCACGTAGACGCGGGCCCGGGACAGCAAGGCGTTGTTGAGTTCGAACGAGGGGTTTTCGGTGGTTGCGCCGATGAAAATCAGCGTGCCGTCTTCGACATAAGGCAGGAACGCGTCCTGCTGCGACTTGTTGAAGCGATGCACTTCATCGACGAACAGGATGGTGCGCTTGCCGTATTGCCCGGCCTGCTGTTTGGCGATTTCCACCGCCTGACGGATCTCCTTGACCCCGGCCAGCACCGCCGAGACCGTTTCGAAGTGCGCATCCGAGACTTCCGCGAGCAATCGCGCCAGGGTGGTTTTGCCCACACCCGGCGGCCCCCAGAAAATCATCGAATGCAGGGCACCCTGCTCCAGCGCTTCGCGCAAGGGCTTGCCGCGAGCGAGCACGTGTTCCTGACCGACGTACTCGTCCAGATTGGCCGCGCGCAGGCGGGCGGCCAAGGGCTGGGCGATCGGGGTGCTGCGAAACAGGTCCATCACTAACTATGAAACCTCACTGGGTCTGGCGCCGATTCTGTAGGAGCGAGCTCGCTCGCGATGGTCGCCAACGATAACGCTGTAAGCCTGACACCCCGCGGCGTGCTCGGGTTTATCGTCGGAACGCCGCCCGGACCAAGCTCGCTCCTACAGAGGTTCTGCACTTTATTCCTGAATTACATCGGCACCCTTGGGGATGTCAAACTTGAACTTGGACGCTGGCACTGCTTCGTTGGCCTTCACCCCGGTGAACAGGATGTTGGTGCGTTGGCCGACGCTGTCGATCAGTTGCATGTCGTTGAGCAGACCGTTGCGGAACGACAGACGCAGGTTGTCGAACAGAGTGTCCTTGGTTTTCGGCTTCAAGGTGAAGTCGATCACGCCACCCGCCTCTTTCGCGGTGATGTCGAAACTCTGGCTGATCTTCGACACGTCACCGGACAACAGCAGAGCCGGGGTCTGGGTCAGACGCTCGTCCAGCTTCTTGATCGTCGCCTGCTCCAGATCCGGATCCCACAGAGTGACTTTCTTGCCGTCGGATACCATGGTCTGCTCGGCCGGCGCATTAGTGTGCCAGTAGAACAGGCCCGGGCGCTGCAGCGTCATGTCGCCGGTGGTTTCCTGCAACTGGGTGCCGCTGCCGTCGAGGGTCAACTGCGAAAAGTTGGCCGTCAGCGTCTTGGATTTTTCCAGCAATTGGGTCAGGCGCGCCACGTCCTTGTCATCGGCGTTAGCCTGGAGCGTGGTCAAAGCCAGTACCGGCAGCAACAACATGCGGATCAGACGCATGGGAGTCCTCATAACATTCGTGGGAGTGCGGGCGACGCCAATGGGCGCCACCCCTTTCATGCTCGGGTCAGTCGCGCACCGGGCCCGGGGCCAGGACTTCACGCGAACCGTTGGTGTTCATGGACGTCACGACCCCGGCCATTTCCATGGCTTCGATCATGCGCGCGGCGCGGTTGTAGCCGATCTTCAGCTTGCGCTGAACCGCGGAAATGGAGGCACGACGGCTTTCCAGCACGAACTGCACGGCTTCGTCGTACAGCGCGTCGGCCTCAGGATCGTCACCGTCGCCGCCACCGCTGCTGCCTTCGAAGCCGCTACCCGCCTCTTCGACGCCATTGAGAATGTCGTCGTTGTATTCCGGCGCGCCACGCAGTTTCCAGGCTTCCACCACGCGGTGAACCTCATCGTCGGACACGAAAGCACCGTGAACACGAATCGGCAGGCTGGTGCCCGGCGGCATGTAGAGCATGTCACCGTGACCGAGCAGTTGTTCGGCACCGCCCTGGTCGATGATGGTCCGCGAATCGATCTTGCTCGATACCTGGAACGCCATACGGGTCGGGATGTTGGCCTTGATCAGACCGGTGATCACGTCTACCGACGGACGCTGGGTCGCAAGAATCAGGTGGATACCGGCCGCCCGCGCCTTCTGGGCGATACGGGCGATCAGTTCTTCAACCTTTTTGCCGACGATCATCATCATGTCGGCGAATTCGTCGACCACCACCACGATGGTCGGCAGCTTTTGCAGGAGCGGCGCTTCGTCGTGAATGCTTTCGCGCTTGTACAGCGGATCGCTCAACGGCTCGCCGGCGTCCTGGGCTTCCTTGACCTTGGCGTTGAAGCCAGACAGGTTTCGCACGCCCATCTTGGCCATCAGCTTGTAGCGTCGCTCCATCTCGGCAACGCTCCAGCGCAGGGCGTTGGCGGCGTCCTTCATGTCGGTGACCACCGGGCACAGCAGGTGCGGAATGCCTTCATAGATCGACAGTTCCAACATTTTCGGGTCGATCATGATCAGCTTGGCGTCTTCCGGGCCGGATTTGAACAGGATCGACAGGATCATCGCGTTCACCCCCACCGACTTACCGGAACCGGTGGTACCGGCCACCAGCAGGTGCGGCATTTTCGCAAGGTCGGTGATGACCGGCTTGCCGCCGATGTCGTGACCCAGGGCCAGGGTGACCGGGGATTTGAAGTTGTCGTATTCGGGGGTCGACAACACCTCGGAGAAACGCACGATCTGCCGGTCTTCGTTGGGAATCTCGATACCGACGGTGGTCTTGCCCGGAATCACTTCCACCACGCGCACGCTGGTCACGGCCAGGGAACGGGCCAGGTCTTTGGCCAGGTTGGAGATGCGGCTGACCTTGACACCGGCCGCCGGCTGGATTTCGTAACGGGTGATCACCGGACCCGGGTGAATCGAATCCACCGTGACTTCAACGCCGAATTCCTTGAGCTTGATTTCCAGCAGGTGGCCGACCGCCGCCAGGGATTCAGGCGAGTAATTGAGCTGTTTCTTTTCCGCGGGATCGAGAATCGAGATTGGTGGCAAGGTGCCTTCCACGGCGCTGTCGACGAACAACGGCGTCTGCTTCTCTTTCTCGACGCGCTTGCTCGGTGCGGCGGGCTTTGGCGGCGCGGGCGCAATCACCGGCGGCACCTGTTTCTCGCGCTCGGACATGTGTTTGCTCAGGGCTTGCTCACGCTCGATCAGCCGCTCCTTGACCTTCGCCTGCTCGCGCTTGTCGGTGACGGTCGGCGCGACCACTTCATCCATACGGTCGTCGACTTCACGCAACTGGGCAACCAGTCGTTTGCGCTCGGTACGGGCCGCCCACCAGCGATTGGCCGCACCCTGGAACAGTTCGAACAGGTCGAGGGTAATCTTGCCAGTGATGTCCATCACCTTGAACCACGACAGGTCGGTAAACACAGTCAGGCCGAACAGGAACAACGCAATGAACAACAGTGTGCTGCCCTGGATATTCAAGGCGTTCCTGGCCAGGTCGCCAAGGCTTTCGCCCAGCGCACCGCCCGCACCGGCCGGCAGACCGGTCGCGGCATGGAAATGGATATGGGCCAGAGCGGCGCCCGACAGCACCAGGAACACCAGGCCGATCAGGCGCCAGGAGAACAGCCAACCGCTCCACTGCCACGGTTCGTGACGCTGGCGGAAGATCTGGTACGCCTTGACGGCCAACAGCAACGGGAAGATGTAGGCGAAGTAACCCAGCACCATGAACAGGATATCGGCGCTGTAGGAGCCCGCTGGCCCGCCGAAGTTCTGCACGTCGTCGATCTTGCTGTTATGACTCCAGCCCGGATCATCCTTGCCATAGGTCAACAAGGCCATCATCAGGAACAGGCACAAGGCACCGATGGCGATCAGCGCACCTTCCTTGAGTCGGTAGTGCAAGTGCTGACGCCAGAGCGGAACGACGGCTGGTTTAGGTGCTGCGGTGGATTTCTTCAAAACGCTTCTTTTCCTGCGCCAATGGCGCGTCCATCTGGTGAATGTCTATAAAAACTGCCGAAAAACTACCCAATCCAGGCAGGTAAAAAAGTTAACACGCGTAACCGGGACTACTTTTAACACTGCGCCCCGGTTTTTATAAACACGGCGCGCACTGAATATATGTAACACGCAGGGCATTGTACGGGTTTGTACGCACGACGCCATGCTTGAGACCCTTGGGTGTAGCATAGTCAACAGCACATGACATGCTGTTCAATTTGAGCATGCATTCTCTTTGGTGACAAAGGCTTATGAGGTGTTTTTATGAGCGAAGCGAAGCATTCACGCCTGATTATCCTGGGCTCCGGCCCTGCGGGTTACAGCGCGGCCGTTTATGCCGCCCGCGCCAACCTCAAGCCCGTTGTCATTACCGGCATACAGGCAGGTGGCCAGCTCACCACCACCGTCGAAGTGGATAACTGGCCAGGCGACGTCGAAGGCCTGACCGGACCAGTCCTGATGGACCGCATGCAAAAACACGCCGAACGCTTTGCCACCGAGATCGTTTACGACCACATCCACACCGCCAAGTTGCAACAACGGCCGTTCGAATTGATCGGCGATGGCGGCACCTACACCTGCGACGCCTTGATCATTGCCACCGGCGCCTCCGCGCAATACCTGGGCCTGCCGTCGGAGGAAACGTTTGCCGGCAAAGGGGTATCAGCGTGTGCGACCTGTGACGGATTTTTCTATCGCAATCAGGTGGTTGCGGTGGTCGGCGGCGGTAATACGGCGGTCGAGGAAGCCTTGTACCTGTCGAACATCGCCAAGGAAGTGCACCTGGTGCATCGGCGCGACAAGCTGCGCTCGGAGAAGATCCTCCAGGACAAACTCTTCGAAAAAGCCGCCAACGGCAATGTCCGCCTGCACTGGAACCAGAACCTGGACGAAGTGCTCGGCGATGCCCGCGGCGTGACCGGCGCCCGTCTGCGGGACAGCCAAACGGGTGAAACCAAAGAGCTGCCGCTGGCCGGGGTGTTTATCGCCATCGGCCATAAGCCCAATACCGACCTGTTTACGGGCCAACTGGAAATGCGCGACGGGTATCTACTGGTCAAGGGTGGCAGCGAAGGCGATGCCACCGCTACGGCGATTGCCGGGGTTTTTGCCGCCGGTGACGTGGCCGACCACGTTTATCGCCAGGCCGTTACGTCTGCCGGGGCCGGTTGCATGGCGGCACTGGACGCCGAAAAATACCTCGACGACATTCCAACCGTTTGAAGGCAAACTTTATGGCGGGCCAAAACCCGCCACTGCCCTCCCCTTCTGTAAGTCCGGATGCCATGCTGACCTGGTTACAACGCAATACCTTGCATTTCCCACCGCTGGAAAAGGCCATGCGCGACCCCAACGGGCTTCTGGCTGCAGGTGGTGATCTGTCCGCCGATCGGCTGATCTCGGCTTATCGCCACGGCTGCTTCCCTTGGTTTTCCGAAGGCCAGCCGATCCTCTGGTGGTCTCCGGACCCGCGCACGGTTCTGTTTCCCGACGAATTGCACGTCTCGCGCAGCCTGAACAAACTGCTGCGTCAGCAACGCTATCAAGTGACCTTCGATCAGGACTTCGCCGCCGTCATCCGCGCCTGTGCCGCCCCCCGGGATTACGCCGATGGCACCTGGATCACCGAGGCCATGCAGGACGCTTATATCGAGTTGCACAGGCGTGGACACGCGCACTCGGTGGAAGTATGGGACGGGGACGAACTGGTTGGCGGGCTGTATGGCCTGGCAATGGGCCAGTTGTTTTTCGGCGAGTCCATGTTCAGCCTCGCTGACAACGCGTCGAAATTCGGCTTTGCCACGCTGGTCCGGCATCTGAAAGACTCGGGCTTTGTACTGATCGATTGCCAGATGCCCACCGACCACCTGCATAGCCTGGGCGCCCGGGCGATTGCGCGTCGCGAGTTTGCCGATTATCTGGCCAGGCACCTTGACCAACCCAACCATGCCACCTGGGTTTGCTGAGCGACTTTTGCGCGCGTGGCTTACACTTATTCAAAAGCATTATCCCGAGGGTTGATCATGACCGAGTTGGCGCGTTTGAAGTTCTATGCCACTCAGCCGCACTCTTGCAGTTATCTGCCCGATGAGCAGGCCACAACCCTGTTCCTCGACCCTAGTCAGCCCATGGATGTGCATGTCTATGCAGACCTGTCGGAGATGGGTTTTCGTCGCAGTGGCGATCATCTCTATCGGCCGCATTGCCAGAATTGCAATGCGTGCGTTCCGGCGCGTATTCCCGTGGGACAGTTCACGCCCAACCGGCAACAGAAACGCATCTTCAAGCGCAACGCGGATTTGCAGGTGCGTCCCGCCAAGCCCGGCTTCAACGAAGAGTACTTCGACCTTTACCAGCGCTATATCGAACAGCGTCACGCCGATGGCGACATGTACCCGCCAAGTCGCGACCAGTTTTCGACATTCCTGGTGCGGGACCTGCCGTTTTCACGCTTTTATGAGTTTCGTCTGAACGGCCGGCTGCTGGCCGTCGCGGTCACCGATCTACTGCCGAACGGTCTTTCGGCGGTCTACACCTTCTACGAGCCCGCCGAAGAGCGTCGCAGCCTTGGGCGCTACGCAATCCTCTGGCAAATCGCCGAGGCCAGCCGACTGGGGCTGGAGGCGGTCTACCTCGGCTACTGGATCAAAAACTGCAAAAAGATGAACTACAAGACTCAATATCGCCCCATTGAGTTGCTGATTAATCAGCGCTGGGTGGTTCTAAACTAGAGCCAACCCTAAACCCCTTGGCTTAAACCCCACTTTTCGGGCACAATGCACGCCGCTTTTGCCTGGCGCAGTTGCACCGGGCCATTCATTGGACACCGAGGGCTTTACTGCATGTCGAAAGAAGACAGCTTCGAAATGGAAGGCACTGTCGTCGACACCCTGCCCAACACCATGTTTCGTGTGGAGTTGGAAAATGGGCACGTCGTAACCGCGCACATCTCCGGCAAGATGCGCAAGAACTACATCCGTATTCTTACCGGCGACAAAGTGCGCGTCGAGCTGACGCCCTATGACTTGAGCAAAGGGCGCATCACTTACCGCGCTCGCTAATCAGGTCAATACAAGACGCCCGGCTTATGCCGGGCGTTTTTGTTTGTGGGCGATTTAGCAACCACAACACAGAACCCTGTGGGAGCGAGCTTGCTCGCGATGGCGTCAGCTGATCCAACGTTGATGCAAGCTTATGCACCGCTATCGCGAGCAAGCTCGCTCCCACAGGGAACCGTGGTGATTTCGACAGATAGCAAAAAGGCGCCTTTCAGCGCCTTTTGGCTTTGCTTCCAAACGTCAGGCCATCTCGGCTGTGGTCTCGAACTCGAAGGTCAGCTCGCCGTCCTTGATGTCGATGTGCACCACACCGCCATGTTCGGCCAGTTCGCCAAAGAGAATCTCCTCCGCCAGCGGACGCTTGATCTTGTCCTGGATCAGGCGCGCCATTGGGCGAGCACCCATCGCCGCGTCGTAACCACTTTCGGCCAGCCAGCTGCGGGCCGCATCAGTGACTTCCAACAACACACGCTTGTCTTCCAGTTGCGCCTGAAGCTCGGTAAGGAACTTGTCCACCACGCTCTTGATGACCTCATGGCTGAGGCGACCAAACTGGATGATGGTATCCAGACGGTTGCGGAATTCCGGCGTGAAGCTCTTCTTGATCACTTCCATCGCATCGGACGAGTGATCCTGATAGGTGAAACCGATCGAAGCGCGGGCTGCGGTCTCGGCACCGGCGTTGGTCGTCATGATGACGATCACGTTACGGAAATCCGCCTTGCGCCCGTTGTTATCGGTCAACGTACCGTGATCCATCACCTGCAGCAGCAGGTTGAAGACTTCCGGATGCGCCTTCTCGATCTCATCGAGCAACAGCACGCAGTGTGGCTGCTTGGTGATGGCTTCGGTGAGCAGGCCGCCCTGATCGAACCCGACATAACCCGGAGGCGCACCGATCAGACGCGATACGGTGTGGCGCTCCATGTACTCGGACATGTCGAAGCGAATCAACTCGACACCCAAGGCCTTGGCCAACTGACGCGCCGCTTCGGTTTTACCGACACCGGTAGGCCCTGCGAACAGGAACGAACCGACAGGCTTGTCAGGGGATTTGAGGCCGGCACGGGACAGCTTGATCGCGGTTGCCAGCGAATCGATCGCGGCATCCTGACCGAACACGGTCAATTTCAGGTCACGCTCAAGGTTACGCAGCAACTCTTTATCGGAGCTGGTGACGTGTTTTGGCGGAATCCGCGCAATCTTCGCAACGATGTCCTCGACCTGAGGCACTTCGATGCGTTTAACGCGCATTTCCACCGGTTGCAGACGCTGATAGGCACCCGCCTCATCAATGACATCAATGGCCTTGTCCGGCATGTGACGATCATTGATGTAACGCGAGGCCAGTTCGGCAGCCGCGCGCAGGGCTTCATCACTGTATTCGATATTGTGATGGCTTTCGAAACGCCCCTTCAGGCCGCGCAGAATGCCAATGGTGTCTTCCACCGAAGGCTCCGACACATCGACCTTCTGGAAGCGCCGAGCCAAGGCACGGTCCTTCTCGAAGATCCCGCGGAACTCCTGGAACGTTGTGGAACCGATGCAGCGGATATCACCGGACGACAGCAGTGGCTTGAGCAGGTTCGAGGCATCCATGACACCACCGGACGCGGCACCCGCACCAATGATGGTGTGGATCTCGTCGATGAACAGGATCGCCTGCGGACGTTTTTTCAGCTCATTGAGCAACGCCTTGAAGCGCTTCTCGAAATCGCCACGGTACTTGGTACCGGCCAGCAAGGCACCCAGGTCAAGGGAGTAAACCACGCTGTTGGCCAGCAGGTCCGGCACCTGGTTGTCGACAATGCGCTTGGCCAGGCCTTCGGCAATCGCGGTTTTACCCACGCCCGCCTCGCCCACCAGCAGCGGATTGTTTTTGCGACGACGCGCAAGGATCTGCGCGACGCGCTCGACTTCCAGCTCACGACCCACCAACGGATCGATACGACCCTGGCGCGCCAGTTCGTTGAGGTTGCTGGCATAAGCATCCAGGGGATTACCCGAGGAAGAAGACTCACCGCCCTCGTCGTCCTGCATATCTTGCTCACCTTCAGAGTGATCGCCATGCCCCGGCACCTTGGAAATGCCGTGGGCGATGTAGTTGACGACATCTATACGGGCGACGCTCTGCTGTTTCAGCAGGAACACCGCCTGACTCTCTTGCTCACTGAAGATCGCGACCAGCACGTTGGCACCAGTCACTTCGCGTTTGCCCGAGCTCTGTACGTGAAACACAGCACGTTGCAGGACACGCTGGAAGCCCAGGGTTGGCTGGGTTTCGCGATCCTCGTCATGCACGGGGATCAATGGCGTGGTGGAGTCGATGAACTCCTGCAGGTCATGCTTGAGTTTGTCGAGGTTTGCACCGCACGCACGCAAAACGGTGGCGGCAGCCTCATTGTCCAATAGGGCCAGCAAGAGGTGTTCGACGGTCATGAACTCATGACGCTTCGAACGGGCCTCCTTGAAGGCAAGATTGAGGGTGACTTCGAGCTCGCGGTTTAACATAGCTTCACCTCATACCCAAGTGGTCGGCGATTAACCGTCCTTCTCGATTTCACAGAGTAGCGGATGCTGGCTTTCCCTGGCGTACTGGTTGACCTGCATGGCCTTGGTCTCGGCGATGTCGCGGGTAAACACTCCACATACTGCCCGCCCTTCTGTATGGACGGCCAGCATGACCTTGGTCGCCAGCTCGCGATTCAGGTTAAAAAACACCTCGAGCACTTCGACGACGAAATCCATCGGTGTGTAGTCATCGTTGAACAAAACCACCTTGTACATCGGCGGCGCCTGTAGTGCAGGCTTTGCCTCCTGAACAGCAATGCCTGTGGAATCGTCGTCGTGTAAATCAGGGCGATCCTGATTGAATGTTAGTCGAATCTGGCTGATTGCATGCATGGAAAGAAAGGTTCGTCAGTTGTTCAAATACATTGGTGGGGGCGGCTATCAGCGTTTTCAACTCCGACTGCCCGGTCAGCTTGACTATCGGCAAAACGGTGTTACAACCAATAGAGCCCACAGTGGGTAAAAAAGGTCCGCGGAGTCAATCTTATTTACAGATTCGACTGCGGATGTACTGGATGATACTCCAGTGATGGAGTCTGTTGCAGAGGGAGTTGGGTATGTCAGTTGGCAAGGTGAAATGGTTCAACAATGCCAAGGGATTCGGTTTCATTAACACCGATGCCAAAGAAGGCCGTGATGAGGACGGCAAGGAAATCGATTTCTTTGCTCACTATTCGGCCATCGCGATGGACGGCTACAAAACCCTCAAGGCCGGACAAATCGTCAGCTTCGAGATCGTTCAGGGCCCCAAAGGCTTGCATGCATTGAATATCACGTCTGCCACGCTCCCGAGCGAACAGACCGCGCCCGCCACCCAGCACGAAACGGTGTCGAGCTGACGCAACCCGTCATCCAGTCATAAAAAAACCGCCTGACTCAACTTATTGAATCAGGCGGTTTTTGTGTGCCTGCGCGTTCTTACATGTGCGAGATCAGCGCATCACCGAAACCGGAAGACGATACCAGCTTCGCACCTTCCATCAGACGTTCGAAGTCATAGGTCACGGTCTTGGCGGAAATCGCGCCGTTGGTGCCCTTGATGATCAGGTCGGCTGCTTCGGTCCAGCCCATGTGGCGCAGCATCATTTCAGCGGACAGGATCAGCGAACCGGGATTGACCTGGTCCTTGCCGGCGTATTTCGGCGCAGTACCGTGGGTGGCTTCGAACATGGCCACGGTGTCGGACAGGTTGGCACCTGGCGCGATACCGATACCGCCCACTTCCGCCGCCAGGGCGTCGGAGAGGTAGTCGCCGTTCAGGTTCAGGGTCGCGATCACATCGTACTCGGCCGGGCGCAGCAGGATCTGCTGAAGCATGGCATCGGCGATCGCATCCTTGACGACAACGTTCTTGCCGGTTTTCGGGTTCTTGAACTGCATCCACGGACCACCGTCGAGCAGGGTCGCGCCGAACTCTTCAGCCGCCACTTCGTAGGCCCATTCCTTGAAGGCACCCTCGGTGAACTTCATGATGTTGCCTTTGTGCACGATGGTCAGCGAATCGCGATCGTTGTCGACAACATATTGCAGGGCCTTGCGCGCCAGACGCTTGGTGCCTTGCAGGGAAACCGGCTTGACGCCGATGCCGCAGTTTTCGTCGAAACGGATCTTGGTCACGCCCATTTCTTCTTTCAGGAACTTGATGACCTTGGTGGCTTCCGGCGTACCGGCCTTCCACTCGATGCCGGCGTAGATGTCCTCGGAGTTCTCGCGGAAGATGGTCATGTCGACATCGCCTGGCTTCTTGACCGGGCTAGGCACGCCTTCAAACCAGCGCACCGGGCGCAGGCAGACGTACAGGTCGAGTTGCTGACGCAGGGCCACGTTGAGGGAACGGATGCCGCCACCGACCGGGGTGGTCAGCGGGCCCTTGATGGAAACCACGTAATCCTTGACCGCGTCCAGGGTTTCCTGAGGCAGCCAGGTGTCCTGATCGTAAACCTGAGTCGCTTTCTCCCCGGCGTACACTTCCATCCAGGAAATCTTGCGCTCGCCACCGTAAGCCTTCTTAACAGCAGCATCGACAACCTTGATCATGACCGGGCTGATGTCGACACCAATGCCGTCGCCTTCGATGAAGGGGATGATCGGGTTATTAGGAACATTGAGAGAATGGTCTGCATTGACGGTGATTTTGTCGCCGACGGCTGGAACCTGAATCTTCTTGTAACCCATGCTGAACTCCATTGATTGGATTGAACATCTGGCTTGGTTCGAGCGTAACCCAGTTGAATCGGCGCGCAAACCCTATGTTCCATCCATCTGGCGCAAAGCCTTGCAACTCGTGCGCTACAAGCCTGAAAGCAAAGGGAAAAGCGCCAAAACCAAGCACGACGAATGACTCTACGCCCGACTTGCCCCTGCGACCTTTAGACCAATGGACGACATTCGTTGCGTATGAACCATCGGCAGATTGCCAGCTACCTATGTATAATGCCGCCGCTGACCACAGGGTCACGACGGTTGAAGTGCTCTACGACGAGACTTTCCGCCTGGCAGGCCGGCCTGTTATCGCAGTCCGGCCACTTGACGCCTTACTGATGCACCCAACATCACAGCAACGAAACCTCGATATTCGGCTCATGGATGACTTTGAACGAACGCGCTTACCCGGCGCCCTCGAGTTTCTGCGCACGCTTTAGCAAAGAAGAGAGAGTTAATCCGAATATGCCCACCCGCTCGAAGATCATCTATACCTTCACCGACGAAGCTCCTGCCCTCGCCACCTATTCACTGTTGCCTATCGTAGAGGCGTTCACCGCCTCGGCTGATATCGCCGTTGAAACCCGCGATATCTCTCTTGCAGGGCGCATCCTGGCCAGCTTCCCCGAGCAACTGGGTGACAAAGCCGTAGCCGACCACCTCGCCGAACTGGGCGCCCTGGCCGTTACGCCTGAAGCCAACATCATCAAGCTGCCGAACATCAGCGCTTCGGTTCCACAACTGCAAGCCGCGATCAAAGAGCTGCAAGCTCAGGGCTACGCACTGCCGGACTACCCTGAGACCGTCACCAGCGACGCCGACAAAGAAGCCAAGGCGCGCTACGACAAGATCAAGGGCAGCGCCGTAAACCCGGTTCTGCGYGAAGGCAACTCAGACCGCCGTGCTCCGCTGTCGGTCAAGAACTACGCACGCAAGCACCCGCACAAAATGGGCGCCTGGGCCAAGGACTCCAAGTCCCACATCGCACACATGAGCACCGGCGATTTCTACGGCAGCGAAAAAGCTGCCCTGATCGACGCCGCTGACGCCGTGAAGATCGAACTGATCGCTCAAGACGGCACCGCCACCGTCCTGAAAGAAAAGACCAGCGTACAAGCCGGTGAGATCCTCGATTGCGCGGTATTGAGCAAAAACGCCCTGCGCAGCTTCATCGCGGCCGAAATCGAAGACGCCAAGGCACAAGGCGTGCTGCTGTCGGTTCACTTGAAAGCCACCATGATGAAGGTCTCCGACCCGATCATGTTCGGCCAGATCGTTGCCGAGTTCTATAAAGACGCACTGGCCAAGCACGCTGACGTGCTGGCACAGATCGGCTTCAACCTGAACAACGGCATCGGCGACCTGTACGCTCGCATCAAGGCCTTGCCTGCCGAGCAGCAAGCGCAGATCGAAGCTGACATCCAGGCGGTCTACGCCGTTCGCCCTTCCCTGGCGATGGTCAACTCCGACAAAGGCATCACCAACCTGCACGTGCCGAGCGACGTCATCGTCGACGCCTCGATGCCAGCAATGATCCGTGACTCCGGCAAGATGTGGGGCACCGACGGCCAGCTGCACGACACCAAGGCCGTGATCCCGGATCGCTGCTACGCGACCATCTACCAGGCAGTGATCGAAGACTGCAAGGCCAACGGCGCGTTCGATCCGACCACCATGGGCAGCGTGCCAAACGTTGGCCTGATGGCGAAGAAAGCCGAAGAATACGGTTCCCACGACAAGACTTTCCAGATCAAGTCTGACGGCGTTGTTCGCGTGACCGACAGCAAAGGCACCCTGCTGATGGAACAGGCTGTTGAAGCCGGCGACATCTTCCGCATGTGCCAGACCAAAGATGCGCCGATCCAGGACTGGGTCAAACTGGCCGTCAACCGTGCTCGCGCCAGCAGCACTCCGGCGATTTTCTGGCTTGACCCAATGCGCGCCCACGATGGCGTAGTGATCGAGAAAGTTCAGGCTTACCTGAAAGATCACGACACTGCCGGCCTGGACATCCAGATCATGGCGCCGGTCGACGCGATGAAGTACACCCTGCAGCGCACCCGCGAAGGTAAAGACACCATCTCGGTGACCGGCAACGTACTGCGCGACTACCTGACCGACCTGTTCCCGATCATGGAACTGGGCACCAGCGCCAAGATGCTGTCGATCGTGCCGCTGATGAACGGCGGTGGCCTGTTCGAAACCGGCGCTGGCGGTTCGGCTCCGAAGCACGTTCAGCAGTTGCTGGAAGAAAACTTCCTGCGCTGGGATTCGCTGGGTGAATTCCTGGCCCTGGCCGCGTCCCTGGAACACCTGGGCGTGACCTACAACAACCCTAAGGCGCTGGTGCTGGCCAAGACCCTGGACCAGGCCACCGGCCAGTTCCTGGACAACAACAAGTCGCCATCGCGCAAAGTCGGCAACATCGACAACCGCGGCAGCCACTTCTACCTGGCACTGTACTGGGCTCAAGCCCTGGCTGCCCAGACCGAAGACACTGCACTGCAAGCGCAGTTCGCGACCCTGGCCAAGACCCTGACCGAGAACGAGGCGACCATCGTTGCCGAACTCAACGCCGTTCAGGGCAAGCCAGTGGACATCGGCGGTTACTACCACGCCGACGCCGAGCTGATCAGCAAGGCCATGCGCCCGAGCGCAACCTTCAACGCGGCAGTTGCTGCGCTGGTTTAAGGTTGTAAGGGAACATCACAAACCCCGGCCCTGTGCCGGGGTTTGTGTTTTCAGAACCCAGACAAAACCAATGTAGGAGCGAGCCTGCTCGCGATAGCGGTATATCATTCAACATTGATTCGCCTGACCCACCGCTATCGCGAGCAGGCTCACTCCTACATTTGACTGTGTTTCAACATTGGAAATTGAGGACGATTCATGGACTGGAAACCCCACATCACCGTCGCCACCATCGTCGAAGACAACGGCCGCTTCCTGATGGTCGAGGAACTCAAGCACGGACGCGTGGTGCTTAACCAGCCCGCCGGTCATCTGGACCCGAACGAAACACTGACCGAAGCCGCCGTGCGCGAAACCCTCGAGGAAACCGGCTGGGACGTCGAACCGACCGGCGTACTGGGCATTTACCTCTATACAGCCCCAAGCAACGGCGTGACCTACCAGCGGATCTGTTTCATCGCCAAAGCGTTGAAACACCACCCCGACTACCAACTGGATGACGGCATCATCGGCGCCAAGTGGTTGACCCGCGAGGAATTAATCGAGCAGCGCGACAACTGGCGCAGCGAGCTGATCATCCGCTGCATCGACGACTATCTGACAGGCCAACACTTCGGCCTCGAATTGATCCGTCCTTCTCTTTAGCCTTGCGGGCCTTAGCCTGCTAGAATCGCGTCTTTTTTCAAGACACTCATTGAATCCCTATGCGTGATCCAGCCCCTTCTGACACACAAAAGAAGCGCGTCATTGTCGGCATGTCCGGCGGCGTGGACTCTTCCGTTTCCGCCCTCCTGCTGATCGAGCAGGGCTATGAGGTGGAAGGCCTGTTCATGAAGAACTGGGAAGAAGA
Organism: Pseudomonas sp. P4_C4; assembly: GCF_056402055.1. NCBI lineage: Bacteria > Pseudomonadati > Pseudomonadota > Gammaproteobacteria > Pseudomonadales > Pseudomonadaceae > Pseudomonas > Pseudomonas sp. P4_C4. The sequence continues at coordinate 22,799 of NZ_JBFUID010000014.1, forward strand.
CGATGGAACGGAATACTGCACCGCCATGGATGATCTGGCGGATGCCCAGGCCGTTTGCGACAAGATTGGCATCAAGCTGCACACCGCCAACTTCGCCGCCGAGTACTGGGACAACGTGTTCGAGCACTTCCTGGCCGAATACAAGGCCGGACGCACGCCGAACCCGGACATCCTGTGCAACCGCGAAATCAAGTTCAAGGCGTTCCTCGACTACGCCATGATGCTCGGCGCCGACCTGATCGCCACCGGTCACTACGTGCGTCGCCGCGACATCGACGGCTGCACCGAACTGCTCAAGGGCCTGGATCCGAACAAGGACCAGAGCTACTTCCTGCACGCCGTCGGCGGTGAACAGATCGCCAAGACCCTGTTCCCGGTCGGCGAGCTGGAAAAACCGCAAGTGCGCGCCATTGCCGAGAAATACGAACTGGCGACCGCGAAGAAAAAGGATTCCACCGGGATCTGCTTTATCGGCGAGCGCCGCTTCAGCGACTTCCTCAAGCAGTACCTGCCAGCGCAACCGGGCGAGATCAAGACCACCGAAGGTGAAGTCATCGGCCGTCACCACGGCCTGATGTACCACACCATCGGCCAGCGCCAGGGCCTGGGCATTGGCGGGCTGAAAGATGCCAGCGATGAGCCGTGGTACGTGCTGATCAAGGACCTGGAACACAACGAGCTGATCGTTGGCCAGGGCAACGATCACCCGTGGCTGTTCTCCCGCGCCCTGCTCGCTTCCGATATCTACTGGGTCAACCCGATCGATCTGAGCCAGCCACGCAAGCTGACCGCCAAGGTTCGTTATCGCCAGAGCGACCAGCCGTGCACCCTGGAAAAAACCGCCACCGGTTATCGCGCGACCTTCGATGATCCGCAACGCGCGGTCACTCCGGGCCAGTCCGTGGTGTTCTACGACGGTGAAATCTGCCTCGGCGGCGGCGTGATTGAAGTAGCCGAGCCGTGGACGAGCAAGGGCCAGGCCCTATGAACCCGATTCAGGAGCAACTGACAGCACTGGGCGGCGTGTTTCTCGCCGCCGTGCTGGTGGACAGGATTGCCAAGTCCGGCCAGACCAACGAAGCCGGACTGACCTGCATGCTCGGTAGCCTGCTGATCCGCGACCCCAAGGACACTTTGGAAGTCTACGGCGGCGACGACATCAACCTGCGTGAAGGCTACCGCGCGCTGATTGGCGCCCTCGAACGCGATCCAAGCGCCCTGCAGCGCGAACCGCTGCGTTATGCCCTGGCCATGCTCGGCCTTGAACGTCAGCTGGCCAAGCGAAACGACATGCTCGACGTGATTGGCAAGCGTCTGCCGCAGATTCAGTCCCAGGTCGAACACTTCGGCCCGGCCCACGAAAACGTGATCGCTGCATGCGGCGCGCTGTATCAGGACACCCTGAGCACCCTGCGCCAACGCATCCAGGTGCACGGTGACATGCGCAACCTGCAACAACCGAGCAATGCCTCGAAAATTCGCGCCCTGCTGCTGGCCGGCATCCGTTCGGCGCGCCTGTGGCGGCAATTGGGCGGTCATCGCTGGCAGCTGGTGATCAGCCGCCGCAAATTGCTGAAAGAGCTTTACCCGTTGATGCGTAACGAATAACCCGCATCGACAGAACTGAACATAGCAATACGCGTAATACGCCGGTCAGTTGGCGACGGACCGGCGGATTTTTTCATGTATGATACGCGCCCCATTTCGTTGCCCGACTGTCCGAGAACACCCCATGCAGCTCTCTTCGCTCACTGCGGTTTCCCCTGTTGACGGCCGCTACGCCGGCAAAACCCAGGCCCTGCGCCCAATTTTCAGCGAGTACGGCCTGATCCGTGCCCGCGTTCTGGTTGAAGTGCGCTGGCTCCAGCGCCTGGCCGCTCACCCTGCCATCAGCGAAGTGCCGGCGTTCTCTGCCGAAGCCAACGCTGTGCTCAACACCCTGGCGGAAAATTTCTCTCTGGAGCACGCCGAGCGCGTCAAAGAGATCGAGCGCACCACCAACCACGACGTCAAGGCCATTGAATACCTGCTCAAAGAGCAGGCGGCCAAGCTGCCGGAACTGGCCAAGGTCAGCGAGTTCATCCACTTTGCCTGCACCAGTGAGGACATCAACAACCTGTCCCACGCCCTGATGCTGCGCGAAGGCCGTGATGACGTGATGCTGCCGCTGATGCGCCAGACCGCCAACGCCATCCGCGAACTGGCGATCCGCTTCGCCGACGTACCGATGCTGTCGCGCACCCACGGTCAACCGGCCTCACCGACCACCCTGGGTAAAGAACTGGCGAACGTGGTTTACCGCCTGGAGCGCCAGATCGCTCAAGTCGCTGCCGTTCCGCTGCTGGGCAAGATCAACGGCGCTGTCGGCAACTACAACGCCCACCTGTCGGCCTACCCCGAGATCGACTGGGAAGCCAACGCCCGCGCCTTCATCGAAGACGAGTTGGGCCTGGGCTTCAACCCGTACACCACGCAGATCGAACCGCACGACTACATCGCCGAGCTGTTCGACGCGATTGCGCGCTTCAACACCATCCTGATCGACTTCGACCGCGACATCTGGGGCTACATCTCCCTGGGCTATTTCAAGCAGCGCACCATCGCTGGCGAAATCGGCTCGTCGACCATGCCGCACAAAGTCAACCCGATCGACTTCGAGAACTCCGAAGGCAACCTGGGCATCGCCAACGCACTGTTCCAGCACCTGGCGAGCAAACTGCCAATCTCTCGCTGGCAGCGCGACCTGACCGACTCCACCGTACTGCGCAACCTCGGTGTCGGCTTCGCCCACAGCGTGATCGCCTACGAAGCCAGCCTCAAGGGCATCAGCAAGCTTGAGCTCAACGAGCAGAAGATTGCCGCTGACCTGGACGCCTGCTGGGAAGTACTGGCCGAGCCGATCCAGACCGTAATGCGTCGCTACAACATCGAAAACCCGTACGAAAAGCTGAAAGAACTGACCCGCGGCAAGGGCATCAGCCCAGAAGCACTGCAGACTTTCATCGACGGCCTGGACATGCCAGCCGCCGCCAAGGCCGAGCTGAAATTGCTCACCCCGGCCAACTACATCGGCAACGCTGCAGAACAAGCCAGACGCATCTGATCGACCGCTAGACCCTTTTAAGACGCCCGGCAGCGCCGGGCGTTTTTATTCCCGTCTGAAAAGTGCATTTTTTCAATAGGTTACACATGAATCCTGATATTCCTCTTCAACTTCTGGGCGGCATCACGGCACGGGAATTCCTGCGCGACTACTGGCAGAAAAAACCACTGCTGATCCGCCAGGCGATTCCTGATTTCGAAAGCCCGATCGACGCCGACGAACTGGCCGGCCTGGCGCTGGAAGAAGAAGTCGAATCGCGACTGATCATCGAGAATGGCGAGCGTCCGTGGGAACTGCGTCGCGGCCCGTTCGCCGAAGATGAATTCAGCAAGCTGCCTGAACGTGACTGGACCCTGCTGGTTCAAGCCGTGGATCAATTCGTGCCGGAAGTCAGCGAACTGCTGGAAAACTTCCGCTTTCTGCCGAGCTGGCGCATCGACGACGTGATGATCAGCTACGCCGCGCCAGGTGGCAGCGTTGGTCCGCACTTCGACAACTACGACGTGTTCCTGCTGCAAGGCCACGGCAAGCGCAACTGGAAGATCGGCCAGATGTGCAACACCGAGAGCCCGATGCTGACCCACGCCGACCTGCGCATCCTCTCCGAATTCGAAGCCACCGATGAATGGGTGCTGGAACCGGGCGATATGCTCTACCTGCCACCGCGCCTGGCCCATTGCGGCGTTGCCGTTGATGAATGCATGACCTACTCGGTCGGCTTCCGCGCACCGAGCGCCGCTGAAGTGCTGACCCACTTCACTGACTTCCTCAGCCAGTTCCTGTCGGACGAAGAACGCTACACCGACGCCGACGCCTTGCCGACTGCCGACCCTCACCAGATCCAGCGCGATGCACTCGACCGCTTGAAAGGCCTGCTGGCCGAGCACATGAGCGACGAGCGCCTGCTGCTGACCTGGTTCGGCCAGTTCATGACCGAGCCACGTTACCCGGAACTGGTGGTGGGCCCGGAAGACGTCGAAGAAGAGGACTTCATGTCCGCCCTGGAGCAAGGCGCGATCCTGATTCGTAACCCGAGCGCACGCCTGGCGTGGTCTGAAGTCGATGACGACCTGCTGCTGTTCGCCAGCGGCCAGAGCCGTTACCTGCCAGGCAAGCTGCGCGAACTGCTGAAGATGATCTGCGCCGCCGACTCGCTGCACGCCGACAACCTCGGCGAATGGCTGAGCGACGAAGACGGCCGCGGCCTGCTGTGCGAACTGGTCAAGCAAGGAAGCCTGGGGTTTGCCGATGAATAAGATTCACGTACGTGTCGCAGACTGGCAAAAGGACAACGCCGAGATCCGGCGCATTCGTGAGACGGTGTTCGTCGCCGAGCAATCCGTTCCGCCAGAATTGGAATGGGACGCCGATGACATTGATGCAGTGCATTTCCTCGCTTACGAAGGCGACTTTCCGATTGGCACCGCCCGCTTGCTGCCCGATGGTCACATCGGCCGAGTGTCGGTGCTCAAGGACTGGCGTGGCCTGAAAGTCGGCGACGCACTGATGCAAGCGGTGATTGGCGAAGCTGAAGAGCACGGGTTGAAGCAGCAGATGCTCAGCGCTCAAGTGCAAGCCACGGCGTTCTATGAGCGCCTGGGCTTTCACATGGTCAGTGAGGAGTTCCTGGAAGCCGGGATTCCCCATGTGGACATGGTTCGCCATTCGGCCTGAGACCCTGTAGCGAGGGGGCTTGCTCCCTCGCCACAAATGCACTCGACTACACAACAAAACGCCCCGCCATCTCCGGATGCCGGGGCGTTTTGCTGTCTACCATTCAACTTGCCCCATCCCGGGCCGACAAACTGACAATATCAACACTTGTAGGAGCGAGCTTGCTCGCGATGGTCGTCAACGATAATGCGTGAAGTCTGACACCCCACGGCGCTCTCAAGTCCATCGCGAGCAATCGAGCGTCGACCGGCTGCTCCTACACAAATCACAATGGCGGAGATAACGGACATGTCCCTACGCACCCTGCTCAGCACCCTGCTGGTGGCCTGCAGCTTTTCGGTCTTGGCAGCCACCGAAATCGTGCCCCTGAACTACCGCACCAGCGCCGACCTGCTGCCGGTGGCGCAGGATTTCGTCGGCAAGGACGGCCAGGTCAGCGCCTACGGCAATCAGCTGATCGTCAACGCCGATCAACGCAAGATCGACGAACTTAAAGCCCTTCTTTCGCAACTCGACACCGCACCCAAGCGCCTGCTGATCACCGTCGACACCAGCGACAACAACTTCCAGGACGACCAGGGTTATTCGGTCAACGGCGCCAAGTCAAACCAGACCCGCATCATCAACTACAGCACCGATAGCCGCGACGGCGGCATTCAGCAAGTGCAGGCCAGCGAAGGCGCACCGGCACTGATCCAGGTCGGCCAGAGCGTGCCGATCACCAGCAGCCAGAGCGACTCCTATGGCGGTTACCGCAACCAGACTGAATACCGCAACGTCACCCAGGGCTTCTACGTCACCGCAAACGTCACCGGTGACATCGTTCACTTGTCGATCAGTACCAACCGTGACCGCACGAGCCAGGAACGTCCCGATGTAGTGAACGTACAAAGCACCGACACAACCGTCACCGGTCACCTCGGTGAGTGGATCCTGCTGGCCGGGGTGAATGGCCAGACCCAGGCCGACAAACAGGGCCTGACCCGCAGCTACTCGACCCAGAGCCGCAACGACATGACATTGCGGGTGAAAGTCGACACCCTGGACCAAAGCACCAAAAACTGACTGACGAGTCGTATTAGACCAAAGATGTAGTGCTTGAAAAAAAGCACTACAAAACGTTTGACGAGCCAAAAAAGCGAAGGCATGATGGCCTCGCTCCCGCTAATCAGAGGCCCTGGCAAGGGCCTTCGAGGCGATGTTCGCACCTACCCCCGCGAACCGCTTCGTGTCTGTACCGCCCACAAGGTGTGTTTGACGAGGTTGTCGACTGGAACGAAGTTGTCCCGAGGGACGGAAGCGTAATAGGTAACCCGGCACCACACTGATGTTCGCACCAAGGCCCACGACGCCCGAATGCGCCCGCAGTTCGCCTTTACCTGCTCACTTCCCCTCGAGCCGATCGTTCATCCCGTCGCCCTCCCCGCCGAATCCGACTTGACCGCTTAAGCTTCTGGTCAGCGAGCGCAGGAATTTTCCACCGCAGAACAACTTTTCATAAAGACGCGACGAGGTTTATCTCCCATGGCACTGACACGCGAACAGCAAATTGCAGCCCTCGAAAAAGACTGGGCTGAAAACCCGCGCTGGAAAGGCGTGACACGCACTTACTCCGCTGCTGACGTCGTCCGCCTGCGTGGCTCGGTTCAACCTGAGCACACCTTTGCAAAAATGGGCGCCGAGAAGCTGTGGAACCTGGTCACCCAGGGTGCCAAGCCGGCCTTCCGTCCCGAGAAAGATTTCGTCAACTGCATGGGCGCCCTGACCGGCGGCCAGGCTGTACAACAAGTCAAGGCCGGTATCCAGGCGATCTACCTGTCGGGCTGGCAAGTGGCTGCGGACAACAACTCCGCCGAATCGATGTACCCGGATCAGTCGCTGTACCCGGTGGACTCGGTTCCAACCGTGGTCAAGCGCATCAACAACTCGTTCCGTCGTGCCGACCAGATCCAGTGGAAAGCCGGCAAGAACCCGGGCGACGCTGGCTACATCGACTACTTCGCGCCAATCGTGGCTGACGCTGAAGCCGGTTTCGGCGGCGTACTGAACGCTTACGAGCTGATGAAGAGCATGATCGAAGCAGGCGCCGCCGGCGTTCACTTCGAAGACCAACTGGCTTCCGTGAAGAAATGCGGCCACATGGGCGGCAAGGTACTGGTTCCTACCCAGGAAGCCGTACAGAAGCTGACCGCTGCTCGCCTGGCTGCTGACGTTGCCGGTACTCCGACCATCATCCTGGCCCGTACCGATGCTAACGCCGCTGACCTGCTGACTTCCGACTGCGACCCGTACGACCAGCCATTCGTGACTGGCGAACGTACCCAGGAAGGCTTCTACAAAGTGCGCGCCGGCCTGGACCAGGCCATCGCTCGCGGTCTGGCCTACGCTCCGTACGCCGACCTGATCTGGTGCGAAACCGCCAAGCCAGACCTGGACGAGGCTCGTCGCTTCGCTGAAGCGATCAAGAAGGAATACCCGGACCAACTGCTGTCGTACAACTGCTCGCCTTCCTTCAACTGGAAGAAAAACCTGGACGACGCGACCATCGCCAAGTTCCAGCGCGAACTGTCCGCCATGGGCTACAAGCACCAGTTCATCACCCTGGCCGGCATTCACAACATGTGGCACAGCATGTTCAACCTGGCGCACGACTACGCCCGCAACGACATGACTGCCTACGTGAAGCTGCAAGAGCAGGAATTCGCTGACGCCGCCAAGGGTTACACCTTCGTGGCGCACCAGCAGGAAGTGGGCACCGGCTACTTCGACGACATGACTACCGTGATCCAGGGTGGCTCGTCTTCAGTGACCGCACTGACCGGTTCGACCGAAGAAGAACAGTTCCACTGATCTGCTTCGCCTGAGACATCAGCCGCTGCGGACCCGATAGAAAGCTAACTGCAGCGCTGCACATCTGACGCCCCGACTGGTTCGGGGCGTTTTTTTTGCCTGGGATTCAACAAACACTGCAAAACCCCTTGTAGGAGCGAGCCTGCTCGCGATGAGGCCGACACATCCAGCAGAGATGTCACCTGACAGACCGCTATCGCGAGCAGGCTCGCTCCTACAGGGGATGGTGGTGATCCGGAAAAACATTGATCCAGAGCGCCATCTCTGTCAGAAAAATCCGCTAAAACACGCCCCGCCGCTACTTGCTGTAACGCCCATATAAGACAACTTCCCGAGCATCCGAAGGACAAGCAGTTTAAAAACCACGCCAAACAATACTGATTATCATTTAGCAACAACTATGTTCGTTACATTCCCTACAAAACATAATTGACGAAATGCCGGCTAATGCCCGAGCCGCAAGGCCTGTGGGGGTTTTGAGGCACGCTATGTCCTTATTCCTATAATAAATTTCGCTATAGGAATTTTACTTGCCGGGTGTTTAGCCATAAAATCAGCGGGATTGATTGCTGCGACATATCGTCACTGCCTTTGTTTCTTTTCAAGCTCAGAGACCTTTGCTCTCTGTTAAGGATTACCAGCATGCCCGAAGCGACAGGACTCATGGCCCACAACTGGGGCTTTGCCATTTTCCTTCTAGGCGTTGTCGGCCTCTGTGCCTTCATGCTGGGCGTCTCCAGCCTCCTTGGGTCAAAAGCCTGGGGCCGCAGCAAAAACGAACCGTTCGAGTCCGGCATGCTACCTACAGGTGGCGCCCGCTTGCGGCTCTCAGCCAAATTCTATCTGGTCGCGATGCTCTTCGTGATCTTCGATATCGAAGCCCTCTTTCTCTTTGCATGGTCTGTGTCCGTCCGCGAAAGCGGCTGGACCGGATTCGTCGAAGCTCTCGTTTTCATAGCAATTCTGTTGGCAGGCCTTGTCTACCTATTCCGAGTGGGCGCCCTTGACTGGGCTCCGGAAGCTCGGCGCAAGCGGCAAGCGAAGCTGAAACAATGAGGCTTTGGCAATGCAATACAATCTCACCAGGATCGACCCCGATGCTCCTAACGAGCAGTATCCGATTGGCCAGCGGGAAACCGTTTCCGATCCGTTAGAAGATCAAGTCCACAAAAACATTTTCATGGGCAAGCTCGAAGACGTGCTTAACGGCACGATCAACTGGGGGCGCAAGAACTCCCTGTGGCCGTATAACTTCGGTCTTTCGTGCTGCTACGTGGAAATGACCACCGCCTTCACGGCGCCCCACGACATCGCGCGCTTTGGCGCCGAGGTTATCCGGGCATCACCGCGCCAGGCGGATTTCATGGTTATCGCCGGTACCTGCTTCATCAAGATGGCGCCGATCATTCAGCGTCTCTACGAGCAAATGCTCGAACCTAAATGGGTCATCTCCATGGGTTCGTGCGCCAACTCCGGTGGCATGTACGACATCTACTCCGTCGTTCAAGGGGTGGACAAGTTCCTGCCCGTGGACGTCTACGTGCCTGGCTGCCCGCCCCGCCCTGAGGCTTTCCTGCAAGGCTTGATGCTTTTGCAAGAGTCGATTGGACAGGAGCGTCGCCCGCTTTCCTGGGTCGTCGGCGATCAAGGCGTGTATCGCGCCGAGATGCCTTCCGAGAAGGAAAAGCGCCGCGAACAGCGAATCGCAGTCACCAACCTGCGCAGCCCCGACGAAGTCTGATCCAGATCTGCTTCTTTCCATAGAACGAGAACCTGGCTTCATTCTTTACGTTGACCGAAAGCGATAAAATAACCATGACTACAGGCAGTGCTCTGTACATCCCGCCTTACAAGGCAGACGACCAGGATGTGGTCGTCGAACTGAACAACCGTTTTGGCCCGGAGGCGTTCACCGCCCAGCCTACCCGCACCGGCATGCCGGTGCTTTGGGTTGCCCGCGCCAAACTCGTCGAAGTCCTGGGTTTCCTGCGCAACCTGCCCAAGCCGTACGTCATGCTCTATGACCTGCACGGCGTGGACGAGCGTCTGCGTACCAAGCGTCAAGGGCTGCCGAACGGCGTCGACTTCTCCGTGTTCTATCACTTGATGTCGATCGAACGTAATAGTGACGTAATGATCAAGGTCGCCTTGTCCGAGAGCGACCTCAGTTTACCGACCGTCACCAGCATCTGGCCGAACGCCAACTGGTACGAGCGTGAAGTCTGGGACATGTTCGGCATCGACTTCAAAGGCCACCCTCACCTGTCGCGCATCATGATGCCGCCGACCTGGGAAGGTCACCCGCTGCGCAAGGACTTCCCGGCGCGTGCCACCGAGTTCGACCCGTTCACCCTGAACCTGGCCAAGCAGCAGCTCGAGGAAGAGTCCGCGCGCTTCAAGCCGGAAGACTGGGGCATGAAGCGTTCCGGCCCGAACGAGGACTACATGTTCCTCAACCTCGGCCCGAACCACCCGTCCGCGCACGGTGCGTTCCGCATCATCCTGCAGCTGGACGGTGAAGAGATCGTCGACTGCGTACCGGACGTCGGTTACCACCACCGTGGTGCCGAGAAGATGRCCGAGCGTCAGTCCTGGCACAGCTTCATCCCATACACCGACCGTATCGACTACCTCGGCGGCGTGATGAACAACCTGCCGTACGTGCTCTCGGTCGAGAAGCTGGCCGGCATCAAGGTGCCGGAGAAGGTCGACGTCATCCGCATCATGATGGCCGAGTTCTTCCGGATCACCAGCCACCTGCTGTTCTTGGGTACCTACATCCAGGACGTCGGCGCCATGACCCCGGTGTTCTTCACTTTCACCGACCGTCAGCGCGCGTACACGGTGATCGAAGCCATTACCGGTTTCCGCCTGCACCCGGCCTGGTACCGCATCGGTGGCGTCGCCCACGACCTGCCGCGCGGCTGGGAAAAACTGGTCAAGGATTTCGTCGAGTGGATGCCCAAGCGTCTGGACGAATACCAGAAAGCCGCACTGGACAACAGCATCCTGCGTGGCCGGACCATCGGCGTCGCCGACTACAACACCAAAGAGGCCCTGGAATGGGGCGTCACCGGTGCCGGCCTGCGTTCGACCGGTTGCGATTTCGACCTGCGCAAAGCGCGTCCGTACTCGGGCTACGAGAACTTCGAATTCGAAGTGCCGCTGGCCGCCAATGGCGATGCCTATGACCGCTGCATCGTGCGTGTCGAGGAGATGCGCCAGAGCATCAGGATCATCGACCAGTGCCTGCGCAACATGCCGGAAGGCCCGTACAAGGCGGATCACCCGCTGACCACGCCGCCGCCGAAAGAGCGCACCCTGCAGCACATCGAAACCTTGATCACACACTTCCTGCAAGTTTCGTGGGGCCCGGTCATGCCGGCCAACGAATCCTTCCAGATGATCGAAGCGACCAAGGGCATCAACAGTTATTACCTGACGAGCGATGGCGGCACCATGAGCTACCGCACCCGGATTCGTACCCCAAGCTTCCCGCACCTGCAGCAGATCCCTTCGGTGATCAAAGGCAGCATGGTCGCGGACTTGATTGCGTACCTGGGTAGTATCGATTTCGTTATGGCCGACGTGGACCGCTAAGCATGAACAGCACGCTTATCCAGACAGACCGTTTCACCTTGAGTGAAACCGAGCGCTCGGCCATCGAGCACGAGTTGCATCACTACGAAGACCCGCGAGCGGCGTCGATCGAAGCCCTGAAGATCGTCCAGAAGGAACGTGGCTGGGTGCCGGACGGCGCCCTGTACGCCATCGGCGAGATCCTCGGCATCCCGGCCAGCGACGTTGAAGGTGTGGCGACGTTCTATAGCCAGATCTTCCGTCAGCCAGTGGGCCGTCACATCATTCGCGTCTGCGACAGCATGGTCTGCTACATCGGCGGCCACGAGTCCGTGGTCAGTGAAATCCAGAGCAAACTGGGCATCGGCCTGGGTCAGACCACCACCGATGGTCGTTTCACCCTGCTGCCGGTCTGCTGCCTCGGCAACTGCGACAAGGCGCCGGCGTTGATGATCGACGACGACACTTTCGGTGATGTGCAGCCAGCAGGCGTTGCCAAATTGCTCGAGGGCTACGTATGACCCTGACTTCCTTCGGTCCGGCCAACCTCATCAAACGTTCGGCCGAGACTCACCCACTGACCTGGCGTCTGCGTGACGACGGCGAAGCCGTATGGCTCGACGAGTACCAGGCCAAGAACGGTTACGCCGCTGCGCGCAAGGCCTTCGCCGACATGGCTCAGGACGACATCGTCCAGACCGTGAAAGACTCCGGCCTCAAGGGCCGCGGCGGTGCAGGCTTCCCCACTGGCGTGAAGTGGGGCCTGATGCCAAAGGACGAATCCATCAACATCCGCTACCTGCTGTGCAACGCGGATGAAATGGAGCCGAACACCTGGAAAGACCGCATGCTGATGGAGCAACTGCCCCATCTGCTGATCGAAGGCATGCTGATCAGTGCCCGCGCGCTGAAAACCTACCGTGGCTACATCTTCCTGCGTGGCGAGTACACCACCGCCGCCAAGCACTTGAACCGTGCCGTGGAAGAAGCCAAGGCAGCTGGCCTGCTGGGCAAGAACATCCTGGGTTCGGGTTTTGATTTCGAACTGTTCGTCCACACTGGCGCCGGGCGTTACATCTGCGGTGAAGAAACCGCACTGATCAACTCCCTCGAAGGCCGCCGCGCCAACCCGCGCTCCAAGCCGCCGTTCCCGGCCGCCGTTGGCGTGTGGGGCAAGCCGACTTGCGTGAACAACGTCGAGACCCTGTGCAACGTGCCGGCGATCATTGCCGACGGCGTGGACTGGTACAAATCGTTGGCCTGCGAAGGCAGTGAAGACATGGGCACCAAGCTCATGGGCTTCTCCGGCAAGGTGAAGAACCCGGGCCTGTGGGAACTGCCATTCGGCGTCACCGCTCGCGAGCTGTTCGAAGACTACGCCGGCGGCATGCGCGACGGTTACAAGCTCAAGTGCTGGCAGCCTGGCGGCGCCGGTACCGGCTTCCTGTTGCCGGAACACCTGGACGCACAAATGTACGCCGGCGGCATCGCCAAAGTGGGCACCCGTATGGGTACCGGCCTGGCCATGGCGGTGGACGACAGCGTCAACATGGTGTCCCTGCTGCGCAACATGGAACAGTTCTTCGCCCGCGAGTCCTGTGGCTTCTGCACCCCGTGCCGCGATGGCTTGCCATGGAGCGTCAAGCTCCTGATGGCCATCGAGAACGGTGAAGGGCAAGCCGGCGACATCGAGACCCTGCTGGGTCTGGTCGGCTTCCTCGGCCCAGGCAAGACCTTCTGTGCTCACGCACCGGGCGCCGTGGAGCCGTTGGGCAGCGCGATCAAATACTTCCGCCATGAGTTCGAAGCCGGTATCGCGCCAGTCAGCGCCGCCGTCCCGCCTCTGGCAAGGCCGATCCTGGTCGGCGCGTAAACGCTTAAAAAAGGCGAAGGGTCCGTGCCCTTCGCTTTTCGTGTGATGACGCCTTTAACGGCTGTGTTGATTCACGCGGATAACAAGATTCCATTAGCCACGCCCGCTGACACCGGGCCAACGAAGAACTTTGAACCATGGCCACTATCCACGTAGACGGCAAAGAGCTCGAAGTCGATGGGGCAGACAACCTGTTACAGGCATGTCTGTCGCTAGGCCTCGATATCCCTTATTTCTGCTGGCACCCTGCCCTTGGCAGCGTTGGCGCTTGCCGCCAGTGCGCGGTCAAGCAGTACACCGACGAGAACGACACCCGTGGTCGTATCGTGATGTCCTGCATGACCCCTGCCACCGACGGCACCTGGATCTCCATCGAAGATGAAGAGTCCAAGGCCTTCCGCGCCAGCGTTGTTGAATGGTTGATGACCAACCACCCTCACGACTGCCCGGTCTGTGAAGAAGGCGGTCACTGCCACCTGCAAGACATGACGGTAATGACCGGCCACAACGAGCGCCGTTACCGCTTCACCAAACGTACCCACCAGAACCAGCAACTGGGCCCGTTCATTTCCCACGAAATGAACCGCTGCATCGCTTGCTACCGTTGCGTGCGCTTCTATAAAGACTACGCCGGCGGCACCGACTTGGGCGTATACGGCGCCCACGACAACGTGTACTTCGGTCGCGTTGAAGACGGCACCCTGGAAAGCGAGTTCTCCGGCAACCTCACCGAGGTCTGCCCGACCGGTGTGTTCACCGACAAGACTCACTCCGAGCGCTACAACCGCAAGTGGGACATGCAGTTCTCGCCGAGCATCTGCCATGGCTGCTCCAGCGGTTGCAACATCTCCCCGGGCGAGCGTTACGGTGAACTGCGTCGTATCGAAAACCGTTTCAACGGTTCGGTGAACCAGTACTTCCTGTGCGACCGTGGCCGTTTCGGCTATGGCTACGTCAACCGCGAAGACCGCCCGCGTCAACCGCTGCTGGCCAACGGCACCAAGCTGAGCCTCGACGAAGCGCTGGATAAAGCCGCTGACCTGCTGCGCGGCCGCAACATCGTCGGTATCGGTTCGCCTCGCGCCAGCCTCGAAAGCAACTACGCGTTGCGTGAACTGGTCGGCGCCGAACACTTCTACTCGGGTATCGAAGCCTCCGAACTGGAACGCATCCGTCTGGTCCTGCAAGTGCTGAAAGACAGCCCGCTGCCAGTGCCGAACATGCGCGACATCGAAGACCACGACGCCGTGTTCGTCCTCGGTGAAGACCTGACCCAGACTGCTGCGCGCATGGCCCTGTCCCTGCGCCAATCGGTCAAGGGCAAGGCCGAAGACATGGCCGACGCCATGCGCGTCCAGCCTTGGCTCGACGCCGCCGTGAAGAACATCGGCCAGCACGCGCTGAACCCGCTGTTCATCGCAAGCATCGCTGAAACCAAGCTCGACGACATCGCCGAAGAGTGCGTTCACGCCGCTCCAGACGACCTGGCCCGCATCGGTTTCGCCGTAGCTCACGCCCTCGACGCCAGCGCTCCTGCCGTTGAAGGCCTGGACAGCGAAGCACTCGAGCTGGCCAAGCGCATCGCCGACGCCCTGCTCGCTGCCAAGCGCCCACTGATCATCGCCGGTACCTCTCTGGGCTCCAAGGCGCTGATTGAGGCTGCTGCCAACATTGCCAAAGCTCTGAAGCTGCGCGAGAAGGACGGTTCCATCAGCCTGATCGTGCCAGAGGCCAACAGCCTCGGCCTGGCCATGCTCGGTGGCGAATCGGTTGATGCCGCGCTACAAGCGGTGATCGACGGTAAGGCCGACGCCATCGTCGTGCTGGAAAACGATCTGTACACCCGTACCGACAAAGCCCGTGTCGATGCTGCCCTGACCGCCGCCAAAGTGCTGATCGTCGCCGACCATCAGAAGACTGCCACCAGCGATCGCGCGCACCTGGTTCTGCCAGCCGCCAGCTTCGCTGAAGGCGACGGCACCCTGGTCAGCCAGGAAGGCCGCGCCCAGCGCTTCTTCCAGGTCTTCGATCCGAAGTACATGGACGCGAGCATCCTGGTTCACGAAGGCTGGCGCTGGCTGCATGCCCTGCGCGCGACCCTGCTGAACCAGCCAATCGACTGGACCCAACTGGACCACGTCACCGCCGCTGTCGCTTCCAGCACCTCGATCCTGAACCGCATTGTCGATGCCGCACCGTCCGCCGCGTTCCGCATCAAGGGCATGAAACTGGCCCGTGAACCGCTGCGTTACTCCGGTCGTACCGCCATGCGCGCCGACATCAACGTGCATGAACCGCGTACTCCGCAAGACAACGACACCGCGTTCAACTTCTCGATGGAAGGTTACTCGGGCTCGGTCGAACCGCGTCAGCAAGTGCCATTCGCCTGGTCTCCGGGCTGGAACTCGCCGCAAGCCTGGAACAAGTTCCAGGACGAAGTCGGTGGTCACATCCGCGCTGGCGACCCGGGCACCCGCCTGATCGAAAGCAGCGGTGACTCGCTGAACTGGTTCGCCAGCGTTCCGCGCGCGTTCAATCCGGCCCAGGGCACCTGGCAGGTTGTACCGTTCTTCCACCTGTTCGGCAGCGAAGAGAACTCTTCGAAAGCCGCTCCGGTTCAGGAACGCATTCCGGCTGCTTATGTTGCGCTGGCCAAGTCCGAAGCCGACCGTTTGGGCGTCAACGATGGCGCCATGCTGAGCCTGAACGTGGCTGGTCAGACCCTGCGTCTGCCACTGCGTATCAATGAAGAGCTGGGCGCCGGTCTGGTGGCATTGCCTGCGGGCATCGCCGGCATTCCGCCAGCGATCGCAGGCTTTTCCGTTGACGGTCTGCAGGAGGCAGCTCAATGACCTTGTTCACTCCTGAAGTGATCGACATCATCATCGCGGTCCTCAAGGCCGTGGTGATTCTGCTTGCCGTGGTGGTTTGCGGCGCCCTGCTGAGCTGGGTCGAGCGTCGTCTGCTCGCCCTCTGGCAGGACCGTTACGGTCCGAACCGTGTCGGTCCGTTCGGCGCATTCCAGATCGCGGCCGACATGATCAAGATGTTCTTCAAGGAAGACTGGACGCCGCCGTTCGCCGACAAAGTGATCTTCACTTTGGCGCCGGTCGTGGCCATGAGCGCCTTGCTGATTGCCTTCGCAATCATCCCGATCACCCCGACCTGGGGTGTCGCGGACATCAACATCGGCATCCTGTTCTTCTTCGCCATGGCTGGCCTGTCGGTCTACGCGGTGCTGTTCGCCGGCTGGTCGAGCAACAACAAGTTCGCCCTGTTGGGCAGCTTGCGTGCCTCGGCGCAGACCGTGTCGTACGAAGTGTTCATGGGCCTGTCGCTGATGGGCATCGTGATCCAGGTCGGCTCGTTCAACATGCGCGACATCGTTGAATATCAAGCGCAGAACCTGTGGTTCGTCATTCCGCAGATCTTCGGTTTCCTGACCTTCTTCATCGCTGGCGTCGCCGTGACTCACCGTCACCCGTTCGACCAGCCGGAAGCGGAGCAGGAACTGGCCGACGGTTACCACATTGAATACGCCGGCATGAAATGGGGCATGTTCTTCGTCGGCGAGTACATCGGCATCGTGTTGATTTCGGCGCTGCTGGTGACCTTGTTCTTCGGTGGCTGGCACGGTCCGTTCGGCATCCTGCCGCAGATCCCGTTCATCTGGTTCGCGTTGAAAACCGCGTTCTTCATCATGTTCTTCATCCTGCTGCGCGCCTCGATTCCGCGCCCACGGTATGACCAAGTGATGGATTTCAGCTGGAAGTTCTGCCTGCCGCTGACCCTCGTCAACATGCTGGTGACCGCTGCGATCGTGTTGCTCAACACGCCCGCCGTCGCGGCTCAGTGAGGATAGAGAATCATGAAGTACATTTTTGACATCGTGCATGGCTTCTACACCCAGCTTCGTAGCCTGGTGATGATTTTCAGCCACGCCTTCCACAAGCGCGACACGCTGCAGTACCCGGAAGAACCGGTCTACCTGCCGCCGCGCTACCGTGGGCGTATCGTCCTGACCCGCGACCCTGATGGCGAAGAACGTTGTGTAGCCTGCAACCTGTGCGCCGTGGCCTGCCCGGTTGGTTGCATCTCGCTGCAGAAAGCTGAAACCGAAGACGGTCGCTGGTACCCGGACTTCTTCCGCATCAACTTCTCGCGCTGCATTTTCTGCGGCCTCTGCGAGGAAGCCTGCCCGACCACCGCGATCCAGCTGACGCCGGATTTCGAAATGGCCGAGTTCAAACGTCAGGACCTGGTTTACGAGAAAGAAGATCTGCTGATCTCCGGCCCCGGCAAAAACCCTGATTACAACTTCTATCGTGTTGCAGGTATGGCGATTGCCGGGAAGCCGAAAGGCTCCGCGCAGAATGAAGCCGAACCGATCAACGTGAAGAGCTTGCTGCCTTAAGGAAGAAAGATGGAATTCGCTTTCTATTTCGCATCGGGTATCGCTGTGGTGTCCACGCTTCGCGTGATCACCAACACCAACCCTGTGCACGCCCTGCTCTACCTGATCATTTCGCTGATCGCCGTGGCGATGACGTTCTTCGCCCTCGGCGCACCGTTTGCCGGTGTCCTGGAAGTGATCGCCTACGCTGGCGCCATCATGGTGCTGTTCGTGTTCGTGGTGATGATGCTGAACCTGGGCCCGGCCTCGGCTCAGCAAGAGCGCGCCTGGCTCAAGCCCGGCATCTGGGGCGGCCCGGTCCTCCTCGCTGCGCTGCTGCTGGTGGAACTGCTGTATGTGCTGTTCTCCCACCAGACCGGTGAAGCCATCGGCCACACCACCGTAGACGCCAAGGCCGTGGGCATCAGCCTGTTCGGTCCTTACCTGCTGGTGGTCGAACTCGCCTCGATGCTGCTGCTCGCCGCAGCCGTCACGGCGTTCCACTTGGGCCGCAACGAAGCCAAGGAGCAATGACGATGCCTGCTATCCCCATGGAGCATGGTCTGGCGGTCGCCGGCATCCTGTTCTGCCTCGGCCTGGTCGGCCTGATGGTCCGCCGCAACATCCTTTTCGTGCTGATGAGCCTGGAGGTCATGATGAATGCCTCCGCCCTGGCGTTCATCGTTGCCGGTAGCCGCTGGGCGCAGCCGGATGGACAGATCATGTTCATCCTGGTGATCAGCCTGGCAGCCGCCGAGGCCAGTATTGGCCTGGCGATCCTGCTGCAACTGTATCGCCGCTTCCACACGCTCGATATCGACGCTGCCAGTGAGATGCGCGGATGAACCTTCTCTATCTGACTTTCCTGTTCCCCCTGATCGGTTTTGTGCTGCTGGCGTTTTCTCGCGGCCGTCTCTCGGAAAACCTTTCGGCGCTGATCGGCGTCGGCTCCATTGGCCTGTCGGCGATCGTCGCGGCCTATGTGATCTGGCAGTTCAACGTCGCCCCGCCGGAAGGCGGTCACTACACCCTGGTGTTGTGGCAGTGGATGGCGGTGGAAGGCTTCACGCCGAACTTCGCCCTGCACCTGGATGGCCTGTCCGTAACCATGCTCGGTGTGGTGGTTGGCGTCGGCTTCCTGATCCACCTGTTCGCCTCCTGGTACATGCGCGGTGAAGACGGCTACTCGCGTTTCTTCGCCTACACCAACCTGTTTATCGCCAGCATGCTGTTCCTGGTCCTGGCCGATAACCTGCTGTTCGTGTACTTCGGTTGGGAAGGCGTGGGCCTGTGCTCGTACCTGTTGATCGGTTTCTACTACAGCAACCGCAACAACGGTAACGCCGCACTCAAGGCCTTCATCGTGACCCGTATCGGCGACGTGTTCATGGCCATCGGCCTGTTCATTCTGTTTGCCCAACTGGGCACCCTGAACATCCAGGAACTGCTGGTGCTGGCTCCGCAGAAATTCCAGTCCGGCGATTTCTGGATGGTCATGGCTACCTTGATGCTGCTGGGCGGCGCTGTCGGTAAATCCGCGCAACTGCCGCTGCAAACCTGGCTGGCGGATGCGATGGCCGGCCCGACTCCGGTTTCGGCACTGATCCACGCCGCAACCATGGTGACCGCCGGTGTCTACCTGATTGCCCGTACCCACGGCCTGTTCACCCTGGCGCCGGAAATCCTGCACCTGGTGGGCATCGTTGGCGGTGTGACCCTGGTTCTCGCAGGTTTCGCCGCACTGGTTCAGACTGACATCAAGCGTATCCTCGCCTACTCGACCATGAGCCAGATCGGCTACATGTTCCTGGCCCTGGGCGTTGGTGCCTGGGATGGCGCGATCTTCCACCTGATGACCCACGCCTTCTTCAAGGCCCTGCTGTTCCTTGCGTCCGGTGCGGTGATCGTTGCCTGCCACCACGAGCAGAACATCTTCAAGATGGGCGGCCTGTGGAAGAAACTGCCACTGGCCTACGCCAGTTTCATCGTCGGCGGCGCGGCCCTGGCGGCCCTGCCTCTGGTGACCGCAGGCTTCTACTCCAAGGACGAAATCCTCTGGGAAGCGTTCGCCAGCGGCAACAACGGTCTGCTTTACGCGGGTCTGGTCGGCGCGTTCATGACTTCGCTGTACACCTTCCGCCTGATCTTCATCGCGTTCCACGGTGAAGCGAAGACCGAAGCCCACGCTGGTCACGGTATCGCTCACTGGCTGCCACTGTCGGTGCTGATCGTACTGTCGACCTTCGTCGGCGCGATGATCGTTCCGCCGCTGCACGGTGTGTTGCCGGAAAGCGTCGGCCATGCCGGCGGCGAAGCCAAGCACAGTCTGGAAATCGCTTCGGGCGCCATCGCCCTGTCCGGTATCCTGCTGGCCGCGCTGCTGTTCCTCGGCAAGCGTCGCTTCGTCACCGGCATCGCCAACAGCGGCATCGGCCGCATCCTCTCGGCCTGGTGGTTCGCTGCCTGGGGCTTCGACTGGATCTACGACAAACTGTTCGTCAAGCCGTACCTGGCGATCAGCCACATCCTGCGCAAAGACCCGCTCGACCAGACCATCGGTCTGATCCCGCGCATGGCCAAAGGCGGTCACACCGCCCTGAGCCGT
Source organism: Pseudomonas sp. P4_C4 (assembly GCF_056402055.1). Lineage (NCBI taxonomy): Bacteria > Pseudomonadati > Pseudomonadota > Gammaproteobacteria > Pseudomonadales > Pseudomonadaceae > Pseudomonas > Pseudomonas sp. P4_C4. The sequence continues at coordinate 42,876 of NZ_JBFUID010000014.1, forward strand.
ACCGAGACCGGTCAACTGCGTTGGTACGCCGCCTCGATGGCTGCTGGTGCCGTGCTGGTCATTGGCGCCGTCGTGCTGGTAGCGGTCTGATATGAACCTTGCGAATTTGCGAAAGGAAACGAACCCGTCATGATTCTGCCTTGGCTAATCCTGATCCCCTTCATCGGCGGCCTGCTGTGCTGGATGGGTGAGCGCTTCGGCGCCACCCTCCCGCGCTGGATTGCGCTGATCACCATGTCCCTGCTGCTCTCCCTCGGCCTCTGGCTGTGGGCCAACGGTGACTATTCATTTGCTCCGGCACCGGGTGCCGATCCGACCTGGGCGCTTGAGTTCAAACACGTCTGGATCCAGCGCTTCGGCATCAATGTGCACCTGGCCCTCGACGGCCTGTCGCTGTTGATGATCATGCTGACCGGTCTGCTGGGTGTCCTCTCGGTACTCTGCTCGTGGAAAGAGATCCAGCGTCACGTTGGCTTCTTCCACCTGAACCTGATGTGGATCCTGGGCGGTGTCGTCGGCGTGTTCCTCGCCCTCGACCTGTTCATGTTCTTCTTCTTCTGGGAAATGATGCTGGTGCCGATGTACTTCCTCATCGCGCTCTGGGGTCACAGTTCTTCGGACGGCAAGAAAACCCGGATCTACGCGGCGACCAAGTTCTTCATCTTCACTCAGGCTTCCGGCCTGATCATGCTGGTGGCGATCCTGGGTCTGGTACTGGTCAACTTCAACGACACCGGCGTGATTACTTTCAACTACGCCGATCTGTTGAAAACCAGGATGTCGACGACTACCGAGTACATCCTGATGCTCGGCTTCTTCATCGCCTTCGCGGTCAAGTTGCCGGTCGTGCCGTTCCACTCCTGGCTGCCTGACGCTCACGCCCAGGCGCCGACCGCGGGTTCCGTGGACCTGGCCGGTATCTTGTTGAAGACTGCGGCGTATGGCCTGCTGCGTTTCGCCCTGCCGCTGTTCCCGAATGCCTCGGCCGAGTTCGCGCCGTTTGCGATGACCCTGGGTCTGATCGGGATTTTCTACGGTGCGTTCCTGGCGTTCGCGCAAACCGACATCAAGCGCCTGATTGCCTTCTCGTCCGTTTCCCACATGGGCTTCGTACTGATCGGCATCTACTCCGGCAGCCAACTGGCGCTGCAGGGTGCGGTGATGCAGATGCTGGCGCACGGTCTGTCGGCGGCGGCACTCTTTATCCTCTCCGGTCAGTTGTACGAGCGTACCCACACCCGCGACATGCGCGAGATGGGTGGCCTGTGGTCGAAGATCGCTTACCTGCCAGCCTTAAGCCTGTTCTTCGCAGCAGCTTCCCTGGGCTTGCCGGCGACCGGTAACTTTGTCGGTGAGTTCCTGATTCTGATCGGCACCTTCCCGATCGCTCCATGGGTCACCATCATCGCGACGTCCGGCCTGGTGTTCGGTTCGGTCTACTCGCTGATCATGATCCACCGTGCCTACTTCGGCCCGTCGAAATCGGACGCGGTGTTACATGGCATGGACGGTCGCGAAATGATCATGGTGGTCGGTCTGGCCGCACTGCTGATTTACATCGGCGTGTACCCACAACCGTTCCTCGATACCTCTGCCGCTACGATGCATGGCGTGCAGCAATGGCTCGGCACCGCCTTCACTCAACTCGCTTCGGCCCGGTAAGAGCGCTATGGAATTCACGACTCAACACTTTATCGCGCTAGCGCCGTTGTTGATCACCAGCGCCACGATCATCGTGGTGATGCTGGCGATCGCCTGGCGCCGCAACCACTCCCAGACCTTCCTGCTGTCGGTGGCGGGTCTGAACCTGGCACTGCTGTCGATCCTGCCTGCCCTGAAAGTCGCGCCCCTGGCCGTGACCCCATTGCTGCAGATCGACAGCTTCGCCTGCCTGTACATGGCGCTGATCCTGGTCGCCACCCTCGCCTGTGTGACCCTCGCCCATGCCTACCTCGGCGATGGCGGCACGGGTTACCCGGGCAACCGTGAAGAACTGTACCTGCTGATCCTGATGGCCGCCGCCGGTGGCCTGGTGCTGGTCAGCGCGCAGCACCTGGCCGGGTTGTTCGTCGGTCTGGAACTGCTCTCGGTACCGGTCTACGGTCTGGTGGCCTATGCCTTCTTCAACAAGCGTTCGCTGGAAGCCGGCATCAAGTACATGGTGCTGTCGGCTGCCGGTTCCGCGTTCCTGTTGTTCGGTATGGCCCTGCTCTACGCTGACGCCGGTTCCCTGAGCTTCGTCGGCATCGGCCAGGCGCTGGCGGCTACTGGCCTGCCAAGCTCTCTGGCTCAATTGGGCCTGGGCATGATGCTGATCGGCCTGGCGTTCAAGCTGTCGCTGGTACCCTTCCACCTCTGGACTCCGGACGTCTACGAAGGTGCTCCGGCACCGGTTGCAGCGTTCCTCGCTACCGCTTCCAAGGTTGCCGTGTTCGCGGTGATGGTGCGTCTGTTCCAGATCTCGCCAGCGGCGAGCAGCGGCGTGCTGAGCAACGTGCTGACCATCATCGCCATCGCGTCGATCCTGTTCGGTAACCTGCTGGCCCTGACCCAGAGCAACCTCAAGCGTCTGCTGGGTTACTCGTCCATCGCCCACTTCGGCTACCTGCTGATCGCCCTGGTGGCGAGCAAGGGTCTGGCCGTGGAAGCCATCGGCGTGTACCTGGTCACCTACGTGATCACCAGCCTCGGTGCTTTCGGTGTGATCACCCTGATGTCCTCGCCGTACAAAGGCCGTGACGCAGACGCCCTGTACGAATACCGCGGTCTGTTCTGGCGCCGTCCGTACCTGACCGCCGTACTGACCGTGATGATGCTGTCCCTGGCCGGTATCCCGCTGACCGCGGGCTTCATCGGCAAGTTCTACATCATCGCCACCGGTGTCGAATCGCACCAATGGTGGCTGGTCGGCTCCCTGGTACTGGGCAGCGCCATCGGCGTGTTCTACTACCTGCGTGTGATGGTCACCCTGTACCTGATCGAACCGAACCTGCGTCGAGTCGACGCCCAACTGCACTGGGAACAACGTGCAGGCGGCGTGATGCTGCTGGCCATCGCGGTACTGGCGTTCTTCCTCGGCCTGTACCCACAACCGTTGTTGAACCTGGTTCAACAGTCGGGCCTGGCGGGTTGATCGCTTGAGCGACACTCGGTAGTAAACAGAAACGGCACCTTCGGGTGCCGTTTTTGCGTTTGGGATCAAAGATCAAAAGATCGCAGCCTGCGGCAGCTCCTACATCGGGATGGCTTACACCCTGTAGGAGCTGCCGCAGGCTGCGATCTTTTGAGCTTTTTTCCCTACCCATTTTAAGAAGATGCTTGAGCGACGGTATGGAATAGCTGACATCCGATCATTGCTACCGATCGCTATGGTGCGTGAAAAGCCATTCGGAGCATTCCATGAAACGGGAAACCTATACGTTGCGGGACAGCAGTTTTGATTACTCACCCAATTTGACACATGACGATTTGACCTATCGTCAGCTTGCCTTTGTCGGCGCTCTGAATTCTGGCTATATTTGTCCAGAATTCAGGAGAAACGCCATGATCGTCGTTCCGCTGGCCGAAGCAAAAAACAACCTGTCCAAACTCGTCGATGATGCAGCAGCCGGACAGATCATTACGATTGCCAAACATGGTCGAGCCCTGGCTCGTCTGGTTCCCGTGGGAAAACCTTGCGCACAGCGTATCGGAGCGATGAAAGGCAAACTGGTTCTTCCTCAAGACTTTGACGCCCCCCTGCCCGACGACATGCTGGATGCTTTTGAGGGAACTCACGAATGAGGGTTCTGCTTGACACCCATGTTCTGCTTTGGACTCTCAGTGATGATCCAAGGCTAACTGGCAAGGCCAGAAAGATCATTGAAAACGCCGCCGACATTTACATCAGTGCAGCGACATTCTGGGAGATGGCAATCAAGCTCGGGCTAGGAAAGCTGAACGTCGATCTGGAGGAGATCCGTCAATACTGCCTCGAAAGCGGCTTCATCGAGTTGCCGGTAACGTCAGAACACGCCATTGCCGTAAAAGACCTCGAGCATCACCATCGTGACCCTTTCGACCGTTTGATTATTGCAACGGCCATCACAGAACCCATGAGACTCCTCACCGCCGATTCCGTGGTTGCTCAGTACACGGATTTGGCTGTTTTGGTCTGATCGGTCTGCGGTAATACATGCTTTGACCGTAACGCCCCCATCGCGAGCAAGCTCGCTCCCACAGTGACCGAGGATACCCGCAGATTTTGTGTATGACACAAAACCTGTGGGAGCGAGCTTGCTCGCGATGACGGTGGAACAGACACCAACAAAAACGGCACCTTCCGGTGCCGCTCGCCTTTCACATTACAACCATTTTACTTACGCGCCGCCTCCCACGATTTCAGCAGTTCGCTGTAGCTCACGGTCTCGCCCTTAGGCTTCTCATTCGCCAGTTTCGGCTTCGGTGCGCCCGGCTGGTCGAACCAGTATTGCGCATCGCGTTCCGGGTTCATTTTCGGGGCGCAGGTGGCTTGTGCCTTCGAGCGTTCCAGACGGCTCATGATTGCGTCCTGATCCTTGGCCAGGCCGTCCAGCGCCTCTTGCGGGGTTTTCTCGCCGCTGGCGGCTTCGGCGATGTGGCTCCACCACAACTGCGCGAGGCGAGGATAATCAGGCACGTTGGTCCCGGTCGGGGTCCATTGCACGCGGGCCGGGCTGCGGTAGAACTCCACCAGGCCACCGAGTTTCGGCGCCAGGTCGGTCATCGCTTGCGAGTTGATGTCCGACTCGCGAATCGGCGTCAGGCCGACGATGGTCTTCTTCAGCGACACGGTTTTCGAGGTCACGAACTGCGCATAGAGCCAGGCCGCCAGTTTCTGCTTCTCAGGCGTGGATTTCATGAAGGTCCAGGAACCCACGTCCTGATACCCCAGCTTCATGCCCTCTTCCCAGTACGGTCCGCGCGGTGACGGCGCCATGCGCCATTTCGGCGTGCCGTCGGCGTTCATCACCGCAAGACCCGGTTTGGTCATGTCGGCGGTGAAGGCGGTGTACCAGAAGATCTGCTGGGCGATGTTGCCCTGGGACGGCACCGGACCTGATTCGGAGAAGGTCATGCCCGCCGCTTCCGGTGGCGCGTACTTCTTCATCCAGTCGACATACTTGGTGGTGGCGAACACCGCCGCCGGGCCGTTGGTGTCGCCGCCGCGGGTTACGCTGGAACCCACCGGATGGCAATCCTCGACGCGGATGCCCCACTCGTCCACCGGCAAACCGTTGGGCAGCCCCTTGTCGCCGCCACCGGCCATGGAGAACCAGGCATCGGTGAAGCGCCAGCCCAGTGACGGGTCTTTCTTGCCGTAGTCCATGTGCCCGTAGACGCGTTTGCCGTCGATTTCCTTGACGTCTTCGCTGAAGAATTTGGCGATGTCTTCATAGGCTGACCAGTTCACCGGCACGCCCAGCTCATAGCCGTACTTTTCCTTGAACTTGGCCTTGAGGTCTGCGCGTTCGAACCAGTCAGCGCGAAACCAGTAGAGGTTGGCGAACTGCTGGTCAGGTAACTGGTAGATCTTGCCGTCCGGCGCGGTGGTGAACGAGATGCCGATGAAGTCCTTGATGTCCAGGGTCGGTGAGGTGAAGTTCTTGCCCTCGTTGGCCATCAGGTCGGTGATCGATTCCGTCTTGCCGTAACGAAAGTGCGTGCCGATCAGGTCCGAGTCGTTGACCCAGCCGTCATAGATGCTCTTGTCCGATTGCATCACGGTCTGCAATTTTTCCACCACGTCGCCTTCTTGCAGCAAGTCGTGGGTCACTTTGATGCCGGTGATTTCGGTGAAGGCCTTGGTCAGCACCTTGGACTCGTACTCGTGGGTGGCAATGGTTTCCGACACCACCTTGATGTCCATCCCGCGGAATGGCTCCGCCGCCTTGATGAACCACTTCAATTCCGCGAGCTGCTGATCGGCCGTCAGGGTGGACGGCTTGAACTCGCTGCCTATCCATTTTTTCGCGGCATCTTCGTAGGCATCGGCCCAGGCAGATGCGCTCAAACCGCTGAGTGCCAGCATGGCTGCCAATGAAATGCTATGTCGCAGCTTATTGTTTTTGTCGAACATAGAGACCTCCTGTTTAAGTTTCGGAGCAACATTGCCGAGCGATTCGACTAGCCCCAACGCATCACAGCCAACAGCCACACCAGGGACATCGCGAAGGCGACCCAGATGCTCCAGTCGGTGACGCCGATTACCAGCAAGTGCAGGTAGGCGCTGCCGAGAAGACCGATAAACAAGCGATCGCCACGGGTGGTGGCAATCGGCAGAAAACCACGCCGAAGGATGCTCGGCGAACGTAATTCCCAGGTGGTCATGACCACCAGAATCAGGGCAATCACGCTGAAGAATGCCGCCGTGGGGACGGTCCAGCTCATCCATTCCATCATCAGTTCCTCATACCCGGCCCAGGGCAAAGCCCTTGGCCACGTGGTTGCGAACAAACCAGATCACCAGCATGCCCGGCAGGATGGTCAACACCCCCGCCGCCGCCAGTACCCCCCAGTCGATACCGGATGCCGAGACGGTGCGGGTCATTACCGCCGCGATGGGTTTGGCGTTCACCGAGGTGAGGGTTCGCGCCAGCAGCAGTTCGACCCAGGAAAACATGAAGCAGAAGAACGCCGTGACACCGATGCCGGAGCCGATCAGCGGGATGAAAATCTTCACGAAGAACTTGGGAAAGCTATAGCCATCGATGTAGGCGGTTTCGTCGATTTCCTTGGGCACGCCGGACATGAAGCCTTCGAGAATCCATACCGCCAGCGGCACGTTGAACAGGCAGTGGGCCAGGGCCACGGCGATGTGGGTATCGAACAAGCCGATCGAGGAATACAGCTGGAAGAACGGCAACAGGAACACCGCCGGCGGCGCCATGCGGTTGGTCAGCAACCAGAAGAACAGGTGCTTGTCACCGAGGAAGCGGTAGCGCGAGAAGGCATAGGCCGCCGGTAGCGCCACGGTCAGGGAAATGATCGTGTTCAGGCTCACGTAGTACGCCGAGTTGATGTAGCCGGTGTACCAGCTCGGATCGGTGAAGATCACCTTGTAGTTGGCCAGGGTGAAATCCTGTGGGAAAAGCGTCAGGCCGCCGAGGATTTCGGTGTTGCTCTTGAAGGACATGTTCAGCAGCCAGTAGATCGGCACCAGCAGGAACAGGATGTAGAGCAGCAAGGGGATAAGTTTTCTTTTGCTCATGGCGCGGTCCTCAACGGTTGGCGTCAGAGTGAGTCATGGCGGTGTAGAACAGCCAGGACACCAACAGGATGATCAGGAAGTACACCAGCGAGAATGCCGCTGCCGGCCCCAGGTCGAATTGCCCTACGGCCATCTGGGTCAAGGTCTGACTGAGGAAGGTCGTGGCATTGCCAGGACCGCCGCCCGTGAGTACGAACGGTTCGGTGTAGATCATGAAACTGTCCATGAAGCGCAGCATCACCGCGATCAGCAGCACACTCTTGAGCTTGGGCAACTGGATATGCCGGAACACCGCCCAGGCCGAGGCACGGTCGATCCGCGCCGCCTGGTAATACACGTCGGGAATCGCCCGCAACCCGGAGAAGCACAACAGCGCCACCAGCGAGGTCCAGTGCCAGACGTCCATCACCAGCACCGTGACCCAGGCGTCCATGGTGTTCGCCGCATAGTTGTAGCTGATGCCCATGGCCTTGAGACTCGCCCCCAGCAGGCCGATATCGGCGCGGCCAAAGATCTGCCAGATGGTGCCGACCACGTTCCACGGGATCAGCAACGGGATTGCCAGCACGATCAACACCACCGAAGACCAGCGGCCCTTGGTCGGCATGGTCAGGGCAATGGCGATGCCCAGCGGAATTTCGATCAGTAGCACACAGGCGGAATAGATGAACTGACGCAGCAACGAGTCATGCAGCCTCGGGTCGAGCAGCACCTGCTTGTACCAGTCGGCGCCGACGAAATAACGGCTGGACTGGTCGAAGATGTCCTGCACCGAATAGTTGACCACGGTCATCATCGGGACCACCGCACTGAATGCCACCAGCAGGAACACCGGCAGTACCAGCCACCAGGCCTTGTTGTTCTGCACCTTGTTCATGGCTGCACCTCAATGTTGGCTTGGGTTTCCAGGAGGAATTCGTCGGCATAGACCATCAGCCATTGCGCCGGAAAACTGATGTAGGCCGTGCCTTGCGGCACCAATTTGTCTTCGGCCAGGCGCACCTTCAGGGGGACGCCATCGAGGTTGAGGGTCATGATTTTGTAGGTGCCCAGGTCTTCGACGTGTACGACCTGTGCCCGCAGCGCGTCATCAAAGGCTTCGTCCCACACATGGACGAACTCCGGTCGAATGCCGACCTTCAGGGTTTTCCATTCGGACTCGGCGATGCGCTGCTGCATGGCCTCGGACAGCGGCAGATGGGTCGAGGCAAAACCGACTCCACCCGGTTGCGGCTGCACTTCGATCAGGTTCATCCCCGGACTGCCAATGAAGTAGCCGACAAAGGTGTGGCTCGGGCGCTCGAACAATTCCCTTGGCGTGCCGAACTGCACGATCTGCCCGCCGTACATCACCGCAATCTTGTCGGCGAAGGTCGAGGCCTCCAGCTGATCGTGGGTGACGTAGACCATGGTGATGTTGAACTGCTCGTGGATCTGCTTGAGCTTGCGCCGCAGTTTCCACTTCAGGTGCGGGTCGATCACCGTCAGCGGCTCGTCGAACAGGATCGCCGACACGTCATCGCGCACCAGCCCGCGGCCCATGGAGACTTTCTGTTTTTCGTCGGCGGTGAGGTTGCGCGCCTTCTTGTAAAGCAATGCCTGGAGGTCGAGGACTTCAGCGATTTCCTGCACTTTGCTGTGAATTTTCGCTTCCACCATGCCTTGATTGCGCAACGGGAAGGCCAGGTTGTCGAACACCGTCATGGTGTCGTAGACCACCGGAAACTGGAAAACCTGGGCGATGTTGCGCTTCTCCGGGGTCAGGTCATTGACCGCTTTGCCGTCGAACAGCACATGGCCCTGGGACGGGCTGAGCAGCCCGGAAATGATGTTGAGCAAGGTCGATTTCCCACAGCCCGATGGTCCGAGCAACGCGTAGGCGCCGCCCTGCTCCCAGATGTGGTCCATCTCGCGGATCGCGTAGTCCTCAGGTCCCACCGGGGTTTTGGTGTAACTGTGGGCGAGGTTGTGCAAACGGATTTCGGCCATCAGGCAACCCTCGTGACACGCCGGCCCGGCGCCTGGACCAGCCGCCCCTGCGTATCGAACACAAACAGTTTATGGGTCGGGATGTAGATGCGGATCGGCGCATCGACGTCGTATTCGTGAACACCCGGCAAGTGCAGCACCAGCAGGAAGTGCTCGTTGCGCACGTGAAGAAAGGTTTCCGAGCCGCTGATTTCCGCGACTTCGACGGTCACCGCCAACTCGAGGTCATCGTCGTTGCTCGGCACCAGCGAGATATGACTGGGCCGCACGCCGAAACGGAACTCGCCCTCGCCCACCGGACGTAAATCGACGTTCAACGGAAAGTGCACGAAGTTGGCGAAACTCACTTCGTTGCCGGCAATGCGTCCCGGCATCAGGTTGATCGGCGGCTCGGAGAACAGCTCGGCCGCCAGCACCGTTTGCGGCTGGTGATAGACCGAGGAAGAGCGGCCGCTCTGGATCACCCGGCCTTCGTGAAGAATGGTCGTGGTACCGCCCAGAGCCAGGGCTTCGTTGGGCTCGGTGGTGGCGTAGATCGCAATGGTGTGGCGCGCCTTGAACAGCTCGCGCATTTCCTGGCGCAGCTCTTCACGCAACTTGTAGTCGAGGTTGACCAGCGGTTCGTCGAACAGGATCAGCTCGGCATCCTTGACCAGCGCCCGGGCCATGGCCGTGCGCTGTTGCTGGCCGCCGGAGAGTTCGAGGGGATGGCGCTGGAGGAATTTCTCGATGCGCAGCATCTTCGCGGTTTCCAGCACCTTGCTCTGGATCAGCTCGCTGGATACACCGGCCTGGCGCAGCGGCGAGGCGATGTTCTCGAAGACGGTCATGGTCGGGTAATTGATGAACTGCTGATACACCATCGACACATTGCGCAGGCGCACTGGGCGCTGGGTGACATCGACGCCGTTCATCAGGATGCGGCCGCTGTCGGGCTTGTCCAGACCGGCCATCAAGCGCATCAGGCTGGTTTTGCCGGACAAGGTGCGACCCAGCAAAACGTTGAAGGAACCGGGTTCAAAACTCAGGTTGGCATCGTCGATCCAGGTCTGGCCCTCGACGGTGCGGCTGACGTGCTCCAGGGTTAATGACATGGCTCGGCCTTTTTTTTTTGGAGTCAAGCGACCGGAGCTACATAGCGACATCCGTGCCAAAAAATTCAAGCTATTGATTCAGCTTAAAATTCCCGAACGGGACGTACAAACCGCGTTCGTTGCTGAACACAAATGAACAATCGAAAATGAACAATTGAACAGTTCACCCATTGACAGTGAACAATAGTGAACAACACTCTACGGACTGTTCACGGCCCCTGTAGGAGCGAGCTTGCTCGCGATGGACGTTAACGTTGACGAGGGCTGCCTGAATAAACGCGGCGCTCTCACGTGCATCGCGAGCAAGYTCGCTCCTACAGGGATCGGCGCTATCCCATAAAAACAATAAAGATTGTTCAGAGATCGACCGCCATGGCCGCACCTGCCTCGCCGCTGTCCCACGACGCCATCATCCAGGACTCCTGGTCCCGTTGCCGCGCGTTCGGTCTCAGTCATCAGAGCACACCGGCATTCGACCAATTGCCGGCAGCGGGCATTGCGCAATTGCTGGAGAGCCAACATTCACTGGTGCAAACCACCCACCAGGAAGTGCTGCCCTACTACGAGAACATCCTGAGCAATTCCAATTGCCTGATCATGCTCGCCGACCATCAGGGCCAGGTGCTCACGTCGTGGGGAACGCAGCGCTTTATCGAACCCAAACTGGCACGGGGGTTCAGCGCCGGCGCCAGCTGGATGGAACGCTGCAGCGGCACCAACGCCATTGGCACCGCCCTGGCCTGTGAACAAGCGGTGCACATCGAGCACGACGAACATTTCCTCAAGGCCAACCGCTTCATGACCGGCTCCGCCGCGCCGATTTTCGATGCCGAGCGCAAGGTGATCGCGGTGCTGGACGTGTCCAGTGACAGCTACCTGCCGCCCTCCCACACCCTGGGCATGGTCAAGATGATGAGCCAGACCGTGGAAAACCGGCTGATCCTCAACCTGTTCCATGGCCAGCATTTCCAACTGACGTTCAACACCGGACTGAACAACCTCGACAGTCAGTGGGCGGGGCTGCTGATATTCGATGAGACTGGCCAAGTGTTGTCGGCCAATCGCCGGGCCGACAACCTGCTGGGCATCAGCCTGTCGCGGGTCAGTGTCGAAAGCCTGTTCAAGGTCTCGCTGCTGGAGTTGCTCAACCAGCCCGAAGGCCTGCCCTTCGCCCTGCAGACCTCGGGGCGCAACCGCTTCCAGTGCCTGTTGAAGCGGCCGAAACAGGCATCAATTCAACCTCGAGTGTTCACCGAACCGGTTGTAGCGGTACCCGCGGCCATCAGCCTCAACACCCTGCACTTCGGCGACAGTCGCGTGGAAAAAGCCGTGCGTCAGGCCGAGCGTTTGCTGGAAAAAGACATTCCCTTGTTGATCCACGGTGAAACCGGGGTCGGCAAGGAAGTGTTCGTCAAAGCCCTGCATCAAGCCAGCTCGCGCAGCAAACAAGCGTTCATCGCCGTCAACTGTGCAGCGATTCCCGCCGAACTGGTGGAGTCCGAGTTGTTCGGCTATGAGAAAGGCGCGTTCACCGGCGCCAACCAGAAAGGCAGCATCGGGCTGATCCGCAAGGCTGACAAAGGCACGCTGTTTCTCGACGAAATCGGTGACATGCCGCTGCCGACCCAGGCGCGCCTGTTGCGGGTGTTGCAGGAGCGTTGCGTGCAACCGGTGGGCAGCAGCGAGTTGTTCCCGGTGGACTTGCGCATCATTTCCGCGACCAATCGCTCGTTGCGCGAACAGGTACAACTGGGGCGGTTTCGTGAAGACCTGTATTACCGCATCGGCGGCCTGACTCTGGAATTGCCACCGTTAAGAGAGCGCAGCGATAAAGAGGCACTGTTCAAACGCTTGTGGGAACAGCACCGCGAACTGAGTCAGTGGGCTGGGTTGAGTCACGAAGTGATGGAGTTGTTCAGCCGCCACCCGTGGCCGGGGAATTTGCGCCAGGTCAGCAGTGTGATGCAGGTGGCATTGGCGATGGCCGAGGAACAACCGATAAGGCCGGAGCATTTGCCGGATGATTTTTTTGTTGATCTGGAGATGGAGCCGGTCGATACGCCGGAACCGTTAGCCGTGGATCTGAATGATGCCGAAGATTTGAACCGGCAGTTGCAGGCGGCGGGGGGGAATATTTCGTATCTGGCGAGGCGATTGGGGGTGAGCAGGAATACCCTTTACAAGCGGTTGCGCCAGGTTGAATGACAGGTTAGCCGCACTGGCGGTACTCGACTTGAGACCATCGCGAGCAAGCTCGCTCCCACAGGTTCAGAGATGCCCACAGATTTTGTGTTCGACACGGACACTGTGGGAGCGAGCTTGCTCGCGATGGCGCCAGCCCTGTCAACACAAGCCTGGAGTCCAACCCCATAAACAAAAACCCGCACAAGGCGGGTTTTGTCTGTAATAAGCAAAGCAATCAGTCAGCCAAACGCCAGGTCGTACCGCCCTTGCCGTCTTCCAGCACCACGCCCATGGCAGTGAGCTGGTCGCGGATGCGGTCAGATTCGGCCCAGTCCTTGCCGGCACGCGCTGCCAGGCGCGCTGCAATCAGCGCCTCGACTTCGGCTGCATCGACGCGCCCTTCGGCGCCAGCCTGCAGGAAGTCATCGGCTTCGAGCTGCAATACACCCAACACGCTGGCCAGCTCTTTCAAACGCGCCGCCAGACCGGCCGCTGCGTTCAGGTCGCTCTCGCGCAGGCGGTTGATCTCGCGGACCATCTCGAACAGTACCGCGCAGGCTTCCGGCGTGCCGAAGTCGTCGTTCATCACCTGGGTGAAACGCTCGACGAAGGCTTCGCCGCCAGCCGGTGCAACGTTCGGCAGGCCTTTCAACGCGTGGTAGAAACGCTCCAGGGCGCCCTTGGCGTCCTTGAGGTTGTCTTCCGAGTAGTTGATGGCGCTGCGGTAGTGACTCGACACCAGCAGGTAACGCACGACTTCCGGGTGGTACTTGTCGAGCACGTCGCGAATGGTGAAGAAGTTGTTCAAGGACTTGGACATCTTCTCGCCATTGATACGGATCATGCCGCAATGCATCCACGCGTTGGCGTAGGTCTTGCCGGTGGCCGCTTCGCTCTGGGCGATTTCGTTTTCGTGGTGCGGGAACTCGAGATCGCTGCCGCCGCCATGAATGTCGAAGGTCTCGCCCAGGCAGCAGGTGGACATCACCGAGCATTCGATGTGCCAGCCCGGACGCCCGGCGCCCCACGGCGATGGCCAGCTCGGTTCGCCCGGCTTGGTGGCTTTCCACAGCACGAAGTCCAGCGGGTCCTGCTTGGACTCGTCGACTTCGATCCGTGCGCCGATGCGCAGGTCTTCGATCTTCTTGCGCGACAGCTTGCCGTAACCCATGAACTTGGCGACGCGGTAGTACACGTCGCCATTGCCCGGGGCGTAGGCGTAACCCTTGTCGATCAGGGTCTGGATCATGCTCAGCATGCCCGGAATGTGATCGGTGGCACGCGGTTCCATGTCCGGCTTGAGGATGTTGAGGCGCGCCTCGTCCTCATGCATAGCAGTGATCATGCGTTCGGTCAGCGCGTCGAACGGTTCGCCGTTCTCGCGGGCACGATTGATGATCTTGTCTTCGATGTCGGTGATGTTGCGCACGTAGGTCAGGTTATAACCGCTGAACCGCAACCAGCGGGTCACCAGGTCAAACGCGACCATGCTGCGGCCGTGGCCAATGTGGCAGTAGTCGTACACGGTCATCCCGCAGACATACATGCGCACGTTGTTGCCATCCAAAGGCTTGAAAACTTCTTTGCTCTTGGTGAGCGTGTTGTAGATCGTAAGCACGTTAGTTCCTTGACGCTAAATCACTGGCCCCACGAATCACGCAGGGTCACGGTACGGTTGAATACCGGCTGACCTGGTTTCGAGTCCTTGATATCCGCGACGAAGTAACCTTCGCGCTCGAACTGGAAACGGTCTTCCGGCTGTGCATTGCCCAGCGAAGGCTCGGCACGACAACCGGTGAGTACCTGCAGCGAATCAGGGTTGATGTTGTCCAGGAAACTGGCGCTGTCTTCGGCCTTCTCAGGGTTGGCCGAACGGAACAGACGATCGTACAGGCGCACTTCGCACTCGACGCTGGCCGCGGCCGGCACCCAGTGGACCACACCTTTGACCTTGCGACCTTCCGGGTTCTTGCCCAGGGTGTCCGGATCGTACGAGCAGCGCAGTTCGACGATGTTGCCATCGGCGTCCTTGATCGCTTCGTCGGCGCGGATCACGTAGCTGCCGCGCAGACGCACTTCACCGGCCGGTTCCAGGCGCTTGTAGCCTTTTGGCGGCTCTTCCATGAAGTCTTCACGGTCGATGTAGATTTCACGGGCGAACGGCAGTGCGCGCACGCCCATGTCTTCTTTCGGGTGGCACGGCAGCTCGAGATTCTCGACCTGGCCTTCCGGGTAGTTGGTGATCACGACTTTCAGCGGACGCAACACGCACATGGCGCGCGGGGCGCTGTGGTCGAGGTCGTCACGGATGCTGAATTCGAGCATGCCGAAGTCCACCACGCCGTCGGAACGGTTGGTGCCGATCATTTCGCAGAAATTGCGGATCGATTTCGGCGTGTAGCCACGGCGGCGGAAGCCCGACAGCGTGGACATGCGCGGGTCGTCCCAGCCGTTGACGTGCTTTTCATCGACCAGTTGCTTGAGCTTGCGCTTGCTGGTGATGGTGTAGTTCAGGTTCAGGCGGCTGAACTCGTACTGGCGCGGGTTGGCCGGCACTGGCAAGTGCTCGAGGAACCACTCGTACAGCGGACGGTGGCTTTCGAACTCCAGGGTGCAGATCGAATGGGTAATGCCTTCGATGGCGTCCGACTGACCGTGGGTGAAGTCGTAGTTCGGGTAGATGCACCACTTGTCACCGGTCTGGTGGTGGTGGGCGTGACGGATGCGATACATGATCGGGTCGCGCAGGTTCATGTTCGGCGAGGCCATGTCGATCTTGGCCCGCAGCACCCGTGCGCCGTCCTTGAACTCGCCGGCTTTCATTCGGGCAAACAGATCCAGGTTCTCTTCGACGCTGCGCTCGCGAAACGGGCTGTTCTTGCCCGGCTCGGTCAGGCTGCCACGGTATTCCTTGGCTTGTTCCGGGGTCAGGTCATCAACGTAGGCATTGCCGGATTTGATCAACTCCACCGCCCAGTCATGCAACTGGTCGAAATACTGCGAGGCGTAGCGCACTTCACCGGACCACTCGAAGCCCAGCCATTTGACGTCGCTTTCGATCGCGTCGATGTATTCCTGGTCTTCCTTGGCCGGGTTGGTGTCGTCGAAACGCAGGTGCGTGACGCCGCCGAACTCCTGGGCCAGGCCGAAGTTCACGCAGATCGACTTGGCGTGGCCGATGTGCAGGTAGCCGTTGGGTTCAGGCGGAAAACGGGTGACGATCTGCGTGTGCTTGCCCGATTCCAGGTCTGCCTGGATGATCGGCCGCAGGAAATTGACCGGCACGGCAGGGCCGGTCTTGGCATTCGAGGTAGGGTCGACAGTGGGCTTGCTCATAGGATCCTTGAACGTACAAGTGCGTGGCCGTAATGAAGGCCGGACAAAACAAAGCCGCTATCATAGCCGATGCCGTCAAGTACCTGACAGAGCGCACTCTGTAAACCGTCGTATTTAATAGGCCGTAAATGAAAAAACAGCCTCGAAATTCGTGCCTGTCACGCTAAACTGCGCACCTTGGCCGAGACAGGCTGAACCGGTTGCGGGACGGAATGTCCCAAAACCACGAATTCCTTAGAAACGCTTCTCCTTAAAAGAGTCCCGATCATGACCCAAGTCAAACTGACTACCAACCATGGCGACATCGTCCTCGAACTGAACGCCGACAAAGCCCCGATCACCGTGGCCAACTTCGTCGAGTACGTTAAAGCCGGTCACTACGAAAACACCGTTTTCCACCGTGTCATCGGTAACTTCATGATCCAGGGCGGCGGTTTCGAGCCAGGCATGAAAGAAAAGAAAGACAAGCGCCCAAGCATCCAGAACGAAGCTGACAACGGCCTTTCCAACGACAAGTACACCGTCGCCATGGCCCGCACCATGGAGCCGCATTCGGCTTCCGCACAGTTCTTCATCAACGTGGCCGACAACAGCTTCCTCAACCACAGCGGCAAGAACGTTCAGGGCTGGGGCTACGCGGTATTCGGTAAAGTGACCGCCGGCACCGACGTTGTCGACAAGATCAAAGGCGTGGCCACCACTTCCAAGTCCGGCCACCAGGACGTACCAGCAGACGACGTGATCATCGAGAAAGCCGAGATCATTGAGTGATATTGCTGATTTCAGACTTGCATCTGGAAGAGGAGCGCCCGGACATTACCCGGGCGTTTCTGGATTTGCTCGCCGGACGCGCCCGCTCGGCGAGTGCGTTGTACATTCTGGGCGATTTCTTCGAGGTGTGGATCGGCGACGACGCCATGACACCCTTCCAGCGCTCCATCTGCCAGGCCCTGCGCGATTTGAGCGACAGCGGCACGGCCATTTTCCTGATGCACGGCAATCGCGACTTCATGCTCGGCAAGGCCTTCTGCAAACAGGCCGGCTGCACCCTGCTGAAAGACCCGAGTGTCGTGCAATTCAACGGCGAACCGGTGCTGTTGATGCACGGCGACAGCCTGTGCACCCGCGACGAAGGCTATATGAAGCTGCGTCGCTACCTGCGTAACCCGATCACCCTGTTTATCCTGCGCAACCTGCCGTTAAGCACCCGGCACAAGCTGGCACGCAAGCTGCGCAGTGAAAGCCGTGCGCAGGTGCGGATGAAGGCCAATGACATCGTCGATGTCACGCCCGAGGAAATTCCGCGGATCATGCAGGAGTACGGGGTGAAAACCTTGATCCACGGGCATACCCATCGTCCCGCGATTCACAAGTTGCAGCTTGGCGAGCAAGCGGCCCGGCGCATTGTGCTGGGGGATTGGGATCGTCAAGGGTGGGCGTTGCAGGTGGATGAGCAAGGGTTTGCGCTGGCGCCGTTTGATTTCACTCCGCCACCACCACTCGCTGCACCCGCGAACTAACTACCAAACACAACCCCTTTAGGAGCGAGCCTGCTCGCTCCTAAAGGGGTTGTGCGGTGTTTAGTGTCCCGCTGAAGCCGCAGGCCCCGCCTTGGCAGTAAACGGCGGCTTGGCCAGCCATACAATCAGGATCAACCCCATGAACATCCAGCCCAGCAAGGTGAAGTAATCCACCGTGGACATGATGTACGCCTGGCTGATCACCGTCTGCTCCAGCTGCGTGTAGGCCTTGACCCCTGCCCCGCCAAGGTTGGTCAGCGCTTCGCGGGTCGCCGGATCGAACGGGGTGATGCTTTCGGTCAGGTAGGCGTGATGCTGATCCGCCCGGCGAATCCAGATCCAGGTGGTCAACGACGCCGCGAAACTGCCGCCCAAGGTACGCAAGAACGTCGCCAGCCCCGAACCGTCGGCAATCTGGCTCGGTGGCAGGTCCGACAGCAGGATGGTCAGGGTCGGCATGAAGAACAGCGCCACGCCGATCCCCATGAACAACTGCACCAGCGCGATGTGCTGGAAGTCCACTTCATTGGTGAAGCCTGCGCGCATGAAACAGCTCAGGCCGATGGCCAGGAACGCCCCGCCCGCCAGCACGCGCATGTCGAATCGCGGCGCGTACTTGCCGACAAACGGCGACAGCAGCACCGGCAGGATCCCCAGCGGCGCCACGGCAAAACCTGCCCAGGTCGCGGTGTAGCCCAGTCGCGTCTGCAACCATTGCGGCAGGATCAGATTGATCCCGAAGAACCCGGCGTACCCCAGAATCAACACGATGGTGCCGTAACGGAAGTTGCGATGGGCGAACAGGCGCAGGTTGACCACCGGGTGTTCGTCGGTCATTTCCCAGATCACGAAGAACGCCAGGGCCACCACCGAAATCACCGAGCCGATCACGATGAAGCTGGATTCGAACCAGTCGGCATCGTTGCCCTTGTCGAGCACGATCTGCAGCGCCCCGACGCCAATGATCAGCGCGATCAGACCGACGTAATCCATCGGTTGGCGGCTGGTGACCACCGGACGCTTTTTCATCTGCCGAGTCACCACCCATGCCGCGAACAGGCCGATCGGCACATTGATAAAGAAGATCCACGGCCAGCTATAGCTGTCAGTGATCCAGCCGCCGAGGATCGGCCCGGCAATCGGCGCGACCACCGTCACCATTGCCAGCAATGCCAGTGCCATCCCCCGTTTCGCTGGAGGATAAACGGCAATCAACAAGGTCTGGGTCATCGGGTACAACGGCCCCGCCACCACCCCTTGCAGCACCCGGAAGCCCACCAGCTCGGGCATTGAGGTGGAAATCCCGCACAAAAACGAGGCCAGCACGAACAGCAGTGTCGCCCAGACAAACAGCTTCACCTCGCCAAAACGACGACTGAGCCAACCGGTCAACGGCAAGGCGATGGCGTTACTCACGGCGAACGAGGTGATGACCCAGGTGCCCTGCTCCGAACTCACGCCCAGGTTGCCGGAGATCGTCGGCAACGCCACGTTGGCGATGGTGGTGTCGAGCACTTGCATGAAGGTCGCCAGCGACAGGCCGATGGTGCTGAGCAGCAGGCTGGGTGGCGTGAAAGACGCGTTATTGCTCATCGCGAATCCTTTGGAGCTGAATTTTTTGGAGCAGGATTGGCGCTGCGCCTGTTACAGACGCAACTGGCCCTGTGGGAGCGAGCTTGCTCGCGATTGCGTCGGTTCAGTCGACATTGATGTTGAATGTCAGTCCGCTATCGCGAGCAAGCTCGCTCCCACAGAGGTCGGTGTGATGACGGATTGGCGAATCAGCGTTGCGCGGTTTTGCTGACCGCGGCGCTGTTGTCGTGGATCAACTGGGTGATCATCGCGTCGGCCTCGGCCAACTGACGGTCGTAGACGTTAGTGCTGAACGAAGCCTTCTGCGGCGGTTGTTGCGCCAACACCGGCCCGCTCTGGTCGCGCAGATTCACATCGACCATGGTCGACAGGCCAACCCGCAACGGGTGTTTTGCCAGCTCTTCGGCGTTGACGTGGATCCGCACCGGCACGCGCTGCACGATCTTGATCCAGTTACCGGTGGCGTTCTGCGCCGGCAGCAGGGCAAAGGCGCTGCCGGTCCCGGCGCCGAGGCTGTCGATGGTGCCGCTGTATTTGACGTCGCTGCCGTAGAGGTCGGTTTCGATCTCGACCGGCTGGCCGATGCGCATGTCACGCAGCTGGGTTTCCTTGAAGTTGGCGTCGATCCACAGTTGATCCAGCGGAATCACCGCCATCAGCGCGGTACCTGGTTGCACGCGCTGGCCAAGTTGTACAGAACGCTTGGCCACGTAACCGGTCACCGGTGCAATCAGCGTACTGCGCGAGTTATTCAAGTACGCCTGACGCAGTTGTGCGGCAGCGGCCATTACGTCCGGGTGCGACGAAACCACGGTGTCATCGACCAGCGCGCTGGTGGTCTTGAGCTTTTGTTCGGCGTTGGCCAGGGCGTTTTGCGCCGAGGTCAGGTCGTCGCGGGCATGGGACAGCTCTTCCTGGGAAATCGCCCCGCCAGCGGCGAGATTCTTCCGTCGGTTGAAGTTGTCCTGGGCCTTTTGCACTTCGGCTTTCTGGGCGTTGACCTGGGCTTTCATGCCATCCACATCGCTGTACAAGCCACGCACCTGACGCACGGTGCGCGCCAGGTTGGCCTGGGCGTTTTGCAGGCCGATTTCGGCATCGTTCGGGTCGAAGTTCACCAGCACCTGGCCTTCATGGACCAGATCGCCGTCGTCGGCACCGATGCTGACCACGGTGCCGGTGACCAGCGGCGTGATTTCCACCACGTTGCCGTTCACATAGGCGTCGTCGGTGCTTTCGCTCCAGCGCCCGTAGAACTCGTGGTAGGCCCAGACGCCCGCGCCGCTCAGCACGACGACGGCCGCCAGGATCAACAACATGAATTTGCGCTTGCCCGAATTGGGGTTGCCCTGGGTGTTTTCAGGAGGTTGAGTTGTATCGGCAGTGGCCATGACAAGTACCTTGAATTAGTGGGTCAGCGTGGCTGGCGCGGCGGTGGCCGAGGCAATGGCCTCAGGCTGGAAACCGCCGCCCAGCGCCTGCATCAACTGGATCGACAGGTCAATCTGCTCGGCATTCAGGTTGGCCAGCTGGCGCTGGGCCTGGAGCAGTTGCTGCTCGATGCTGAGCACGTCCAGGTAGTTGCCGATGCCGGAACCGTAACGCTGGACCACGGTGTTGTAGGAATCCTGGGCGATGTCGGTGGCGTGCTGCTGGGCAGCGATCTGCCGGCCGATATCGCGCAACTGGTTGATACTGTCACTGACATCCCCCAGCGCCTTCACCAGGTTTTTGTTGTACTGCGCCACGGCGAGGTCGTAATCGGCGTCGCGCGAATCGAGGTCGGCGCGCAAGCGACCACCGTCGAAGATCGGCACCGAGATCGTCGGTGCAATGTTGAAGAAGCGGCTGGCCGAACCAAACATCGCATCCCCCAACAGGGATTCGGCACCGGCGGCGGCACTGAGGTTCAGGTTGGGATAGAACCGGGTCTTGCCGGCGTCGATGCTTTTGCTCGCCGCCTCGACCCGCCAGCGCGCGGCCACCAGGTCCGGGCGACGTCCGAGCAACTCGGCCGGCAGCACCGAAGGTAGCGCTACCGCACTCGGCTGAAGAATGTTGGGTCGGGCAATTTCATTGCCACGGTCCGGGCCTTTGCCGAGCAGCACCGCGAGAGCGATTTTCGCGCTGTTCAAGCGCTTTTCGGCGTCGATCAGGTTGGCCTGGGAAGTGGCTTCCAGGCTTTCGGTCTGCTGGAACTGGTACTGGCTGTCGATCCCGGCAGTCAGGCGCCGCTGGCTCAGGTCGAGCATTTGCCGGGTGCGCTTGAGGTCTTCGTTGGACAGGTCATAGACGATGTGTGCCTGGCCGAGATCGCTGTAGGCCCGGGCGACATCGGCGGCCAGCGTCAATTGCGCAGCCTGCTGGTCGACTTCGGCGGCGCGGGCCTGGCCGAGGGCCGCTTCCCAGGCATCGCGCTGACCGCCCCACAGGTCGAAGTTGTAATTGAAACTGGTGCTGATGTTGCGAATGGTGGCGTACGTGTCGCCCTGCCCGCGCGGATCCTGGTCCCGGGCCTGGCGCGAGCGGCTGACACCGGCGCTGGCATCCAGGGTCGGCATCCGCTCGGCGTCGACTGCGGAAGCGGCAGCGCTGGCCTGATGGGCACGGGCGTCGGCGATCTGCATGTCCGGGCTGTCGCGCAAGGCCTCGCGGATCAGGCCGTCGAGTTGCGGGTCGCCGAGGCTTTTCCACCAGTCGCTTTTCGGCCAGGCGGCCGGCGACAACGTCACGCCGCTGAGGGATTGTCCGGCCTTGAGGTTTTTCGCGTCGAGGCTGACGCCTTCGGTTTTCAGGCCGCTATAACTGGCGCAACCGGCGACGCTCATGGCCAACAGCACCAGGCTCAGACCGGTACGCAAGGGGGTACTGCTCATTTGTCACCTACCCGCAGCAGGGTGATCGCGTCACCGGCTGCCACCAAAATTTTCTTCAGGATCAACTCCAGGGTTTTCAGCTCCTCTGGAGTGATGGCACCGGCCAGTTCATTCATGGCTTCGGCGCCGATGTGCGGCAGCAGCCCGGCGAGCTTCTGCCCTTCTTCCGTGAGCACAAGCTGCACTTGGCGACGATCCGCCTCGGAGCGTTGGCGAGCGAGGAAACCTTTCTGTTCCAGACGATCGAGCATGCGGGTCATTGAACCGCTGTCCAGGGACAGGTGGCGGCACAACTCGCCCGGCGAATCGACGCCGAACTGGGCCATGATGATCAACACCTTGAACTGCGCGGCAGTGATGCCGTGGGGTTCCATGTGGGTGTCGATGATCCGGTCCTTGAGCAGCGCGGCGCGTCCGAGCAACAAACCGAGATGGCAATTCTGGAAATCGTCTGGAGAGAAATGTTTCATCTGACCACCAATTAGCTGCCTAGGCAGTGAATGTATGTCGAGATATTACTGCCTAAGCAGCGAATGTCAACGTAATAGTTAGGAAGCTTTGTATTTAGTTGACTAAAGGCATCGGATATAAGCAAAAAGATCGCAGCCTTCGGCAGCTCCTACAGGTGTACACAAAACCCTGTAGGAGCTGCCAAAGGCTGCGATCTTTTGATTTTGAAGGGACTAGAAATCCCGCTTGTAGAAGATGTCCAGCGAACTGGCCACGCCACCCGCGGCTTCGAGGTAGACCTTCTTGCTCAGCTTGTAGCGCAAGGCAATGGTGTTGGCCGGTTCGAACACGCCGACACCGTAGCGCAGGCTGAGCTTCTCGGAAATATTGCCGCTGGCCACCACACTGGTGGCAGTGCCGCTGCCCTGGGTGTCAAGCTGGAAGTCCTGGATGCCCAGGTTCTTGGCCAGGCCACTGGTCACTCCGGAACTGCCCATCAAGCCCAGACCGAGGGCCGCCTGGGCGAGCATGTTGTTGTCTTCGCCATTGCTGCTCAGCGGACGCCCGAGCACCAGATAGGACAAGGCCTGTTCCTGGCTCATGGCCGGTTCGGAAAAAATCTGCGTGGTCGGCTGCTCGGCGCTGCCACTCAGGCGAATGCCGGCGATGATATCGTCGGTCTTGCGAATGGCCTCGATGTCCAGGTACGGCTGATCGATGGGCCCGGCAAACAGCAAGCGTGCCCGGCGCACCGAAAGCCGCTGGCCGTAGGCGCGGTATCGGCCATCGTTTAGCCACAGCTCGCCACGGGTGTCTATGTTGTCACCGATGTGCACATGCCCCTGCACATTCGCGGTCAGGCCAAATCCTGCAAAGCTCAGCTTGTCCTCGCCGACCAGCACTTCGATGTCCATCTTCATCGCCAGCGGCGGTTTACCCTCCTCAGTTTGCTGACCGACGATCACCGTGTCATCGGAGACCTTGACCGTCGACGGCGGCAATTCGCGAATGGTGATTTCGCCCCTGGGCACCAGCACTTTGCCAGCGATGGCCAACTCGTCATCCTTCATCGAGATTTTCAGGTCCGGAGCGACCTCAAGCTTGGCGTAAGGCTCGACGGTGACTGGTAACTGCGAGCCCTTGAGCGCCAGGTCCACCACCAGCGCCTGGCCCCAGGCGATGTTGCCGTTCAGGCTGCCCTGCCCAACCTTGCCGCTGTTCCAGCCACCATTGATCGATACGTTTTCGCCGGCGATCAGCGCTTGAACGTGCAGGTTTTGCAGCTCCATCGGCAGCTCAGGTCCGGCAATCACGCCGTCGCTCAGTTGCAGACTGCCATTGACCTGTGGCGCCAACAGCCCACCGGAAATCGTGCCACTGCCATTCAGGCGCCCGGCCAGCTTTTCGACCATTGGCACAAACGGCCGCGCCACCGACAGGTCCAGCCCGCTCAAGCGGAACGAGCCACTCAACGGTTTGTTTTTCGGCAACGGATTGAGCTGCGCCTGCACCATCAGTTCACCGAGTTTGCCACCGACGAAATTGAGCTCGGTGTCGATGCGTTTGGGCGTGAGTTTGCTGGTGAGTTTCAGGGTCTGGTACGGGAAGTCCAGCCACTGGTCCTTTTCCTTGATGCGCAAGGTGCCACCGCCGGCATCGACACTGATCAGGCCGTTCGGGCCGCTGGCCGGCAGGTCCAGTTGCAGGTCGGCATTGAGCCGCCCCTGCCAGGCGAAATCCTTCGGCAACCATTGCGCGAGACTGTCGATCGGGAATTGCTTGAGGTGATAACGCAGCTTCGGCTCGGGCATCAGGCGCGAGTCTTCACCGCACAGGCTGGCCTGGCCGGATGCCCAGCAATGGGCGCCAAAATTGATTTTGCCGTCCGCCAGGCGTTCGAGTTTCGCCGGCCCTTGCAGCTTCCAGTCCTGGCCACCGGCCTGGATATCACCGCTGGCCAGGCGTCCGCGCCAATTGCCCTTGTCCAGCGCACCGTCCAGACCCAGCGCCAGTTTCAACTTCGGCCCTTGCAGATCGAGGCTCAGCTTCTGGTTTTCGATGTCGCCCTGGCCGCTGGCGGTCAGGGTTCCCAGTGAGGTGTCGCCGGCCTGGATGCCGCTGCCCTTGAGGTCGATTTTCGCCCGTTGCGCGCTGTCCAGCGTGGCGTCCAGGTTGAGGCTTTGCAGGCGATTGTCCTGGAAAGCCAATTGCGAGCCTTGCAGGTCAAGCTTGCCCTGGGGCGCCTTGAGTGTGCCGGCGACATCCACGCGGCCATTGAGCTGGCCGCGCAGTTCTGGCCAGAGCTGGGCCAGGCGCGGCAACTTGAGGTCAATCTGCCCGGCGAGTTTCTGTTGCAGGCTGCCCTTGCCAGTGATGCTGTTGTCACCGAGGCGGATTTGCAGGGCGTTGAGGTTCCACTGCTCACCACGGCCATCGGCCTTGGCCTGGATCACCGCCGGTTGACCGCGCAGTTTGCCCTTGAGGTCCAGGTCGGCATTGAGGCTGAGCATTTCGTTCTTCATCTCGCCCTGGCTGCGCAACGGCCCGGCCAGCGTACCCGGCAGCTCTGCGACCCAGTACGCGGGGTTGATCGCCGACAGGTCCAGCGCGGTGTCCCAGGCAATGCCGTCGGCGAATTGCAGGTTCAGGTGCCCTTCAGCCTTGCCCTGCCCGGCCTGGAGTTGAATCTGTTGCAGGTAGATTTTCGTCAGGTCGCCCGCGAAAGGGCTGGCCAGGGTGAAAGCGCCGGCCGGACCATCCGCCGCGGCGGCGAAATGCCCGAGGTACTTGCCGTCGGTGTAAGAAACTTCGCCGGTGAACGTGCGAAGCGCTACTTGCGGTTCGTCGATGAGCGGATAGAGCCTGTGCCACGGGAAGTCCAGCCAGTCAATCTTCGCCTCGGCGCTCAGGCCCTTGCTCCAATCCACAAGCCCTGTGAGCTTGAGGCTTTGCTTGTCGTTGGCGGTCAGGTCCAGCGCGGCGATCTGCGCACCCTTGGCGTCGACCTTGCCTTGCAGCGCCAGGGCGACTGGCCCTTGCTCGGCGGGTAGCGTGGCTTTGCCGAGCAGCGCGTAGCCGTTCATCAAGTCGCCGGAACCCGTGAGCTCAAGCTGATTGAGTTGCAGGGTGTCCGGCAGATCGGCACCGGGCTTGAAGCCATCGGCGGTGATCCGCACCTTGGCCGGCAGGTTTTCCACCAGCGGTTGCAGTTCGCCGGTCAGTTGCCCGTTGAGGTAACCGCTGCTGTCGGCTTTCAGGTTCAGAGTCTTGAGCAGGTCGCCGTCGACTTTCAGCGCCAGCGCCAAGGGCTCAGGCGTCGACAACAGGGTCAGCTTGCCTTCGGCACTGAGGGGCCAGTTACCGGAGGGTTGCAGCAGGCCGGACAGGTTCAGGCTCAGGTCATCGCGCTGCAACGCCACCGAATCGATCCTCAAACCGGCCGCCGTCCAGTGCGCCGCCAGTTGCAAGCCCTTGAGCTCCTCGCTGCCGTTGAACAACAGGCTACCGACCTTGATCTCCCCCAGTTCGAGGGCCAACGGTAACTTGAGCTCCGGGAGCGTGATCGGGCCGCTGTCTGGCTCTTCGGCACCCGGCGGGAACGTCAGGCTGACCTGATCGGCCTGCAATTGCTCGATGCACAAGGCCCTGCGGGACAGGCACAACGGCGACCAGGCAAAAATCACCTTGCTCAGCTCAACCCGGTTGTTGGCCTGTTGCCACAACACCCGGTCGGCGCTCCACTGCCCGCCCAGCCGGCCCTGGAAGTTGTCCAGGGTCAACCCCGGTACGAAGCCCAACGCCCAGCGGCTGCCCGTCGCCGTGCCCAGCACTGTGGCCAGCGTCAGGACAACCAGCATCAACAGTGCCGCTATCGCCAGCAGCGTTATTTTCAAACCACGCTTCACAGCTCAGGCCCCATGGAAAAGTGCAGTCGAATGCCGCCATCGTCGTCCAGCGCGTGGGCCAGGTCGAGGCGGATCGGCCCCACCGGCGATACCCAGCGCACGCCGATACCGACCCCGGTCTTGAGGTTCGGCAGTTCGAGTGTGTTGAAGGAGTTGCCCTGATCGACAAAGGTCGCGATCCGCCATTTTTCAGCGATGGAATACTGATATTCCGCGCTGGCGGCGACCATGTAGCGGCCACCGATGCGGTCGCCGTCGGAGTTTTCCGGGGACAGGCTCTGATAGTCGTAACCGCGCACGCTCTGATCGCCACCGGCGAAGAAGCGCAGCGATGGCGGCACCGATTTGAAGCCGTTGGTGGCACTGCCGCCGACCTGCACCCGTCCGAGGAAACGATGGTTGTCGAACACCGTGGTCAGGCCTTTGACCAGCGCCGTGCCGTAGATCAGGTTGCTGTCGGAACCCAGACCTTCCTTGGCCACTTTGGATTCGAATTGCAGCCGATAGCCGTTATGCGGGTCGATGCGGTTGTCGCTTTTCAGGTACGAATAATTCACGCCGGGCATCAGCAGGTTACTGAGCCCGGAGTCGTCGCCGAGTTGGTAATCCTCGCGTTGCCATTTGAGCGACACCACCCGCTGCCAGCCGCTGGGCAATTTGCTGTGCCATTCGGGGCCGAGGGTCAGCAACTTGCTGTGGGTGTCGGTGCCGGCAATGTCCTCATTCTGATAGCCGCCGGCAAAACGCAGCTTGTCGGTCAGTGGCGGGTCCAGTGGAATGTCGTAGAACAACCCGACGTTTTGCCGCGGCGCCGAGACTTCGGTCTCCCAGCCATAACTGTGCCCTTGGGCGTTGACCCAGTGTCGGGTCCAGTTGGCCTTGGCACGTGGGCCGACGTCGGTGGAGAAACCCAGGCCCAGGCCCATGGTCCGCGGCTTGCGGGTTTCGAGCTTGACGTCCACCGGGATCGCATCGTCCTTGGACGCCGCGGGTGCCGCGTCCACGCGCACGCCTTCGAAGTAGCCGCTCGATTGCAGGTTCTGATTGAGTTCGGCGATCAGTTCCGAGTCATACGGCGTACCGGCCTTGAACGGCACCATGCGTTGCAGTAGCTCGTCGTCGAACGGCGTATCGCCCTCGAAACTGACCTTGCCCAAGGTATAGCGCGGGCCACTTTCATAGATCAGTTCGATATCGGCGACGCCGGCACGCGGGTCGACCGACAATTTTGAACGGGTGAATCGGCCGCTGAAAAAGCCATAGCGCGAAGCCTGATTCTGGATCAGCCGCTTGGCGTCCTCGTAATGCCCATGATTGAGCACAGCGCCGGGCTTGAGCGCGTCGCTTTTAGGGATTCGAAAGGACTTGAGGGAGGCTGCCGGACCGTCGACACGCACCGTGACGTTACGCAAGTGCACCGGCTCGCCGGGGTCGACTTTCAGCACCAGGCGCGGCTTTTCGCCGCCCTTCACCTCGCTGTCGATGTGCGGCTGGTAGTAGCCCAAGGCCTGGGCGGCCTTGTGCGCCTGTTCTTCAGCGCCACGGCTGAAGCGCAGCAACGCCTGCTCGTCGCGATCGCCGAGGCTGCCGATATAGCCTTCTATATTGGCCTTCAGCTCATCATTGGACGGTTTGATCCGTACATCCAATTCACTTTGAGCCAGCGCCGTGCAGCTGGTCATCAGCATCAGCACACCGCTGGTAATTCTTCCTGGAAACTTCATAGGCGCGGATGCTATCACGAGCTTGAGAGCGTGATAGAGCCTGACATGCCCGGAAAGTTCGCCGTTCAAGCCGTTGCTGTTTGTAACACCTGGGGATTGGGGTGAAAAAACACATGCTCGCGAATCGGTCCTACGGCAACTTCACCGATTTCCTCATAGCCCTGGCGCTTATAGAACTCCAGATAGCGAGGATTCCCGGTATCGAGGATCACGCCCTGTGAGTTTTCATCCACGGCGCACCAGTTGTGCACGGCTTGCAACAGTTGCTCGCCGAAATGCTTGCCCTGGAACTGCGGATGAACCCCCAGCAATGGCAAGACATGCACCGAGTCATTCGGCACGCAGGCCTCCACGGCAGCGTGATATTCGAGGTAGCGACGGGTGCAGCGAAATCCCGTGCTGAGCAGCATCCGCAGGCGCCAGGCCCAACTTTCAGTGACGCCGAGACGACGTTGCGGCGGCGCGATCAGAGCGATGCCGATCAGGCGGTCGTTGACCAGCAGGCCGATGGCAGGCAGGTCCTGGAGAAAATGCTGGCTCACCAGTTCGCGCACGGTGGCGCGAACCCGCTGTTCGTAACCGGGGCGTTCGGCTTCAAACAAATAGCCGAAAGTCGGCTCGTGTCGATAAGCCTGGTACAGCAGCGAACGCGCTTCGCGGGCGTAGCCGCTGTCGAGCATGTGAATATCGGCGATGGCAGTCGAGGTTTCGGGCATGACGGTTGATCTCCCCGGCACAGCTCGGGTGGCTGCGCTCTTGTTGTTACGAGCTGATCGGCGCTGACACAGTTCCTTACAGATCCGAAATGAGTGTAGGCAATGAAATCGCCTTCGCGAGCAAGTCGGGACGGTCAACGCAGATCTGACAGAACACATTAAATCCCCTCACCCCACACTGGCCCGATTCCCACATGTCAGCTAGCATCGCCCTTTTGCCAGGACTGCCGACCATGAAGATCGTCTCCTTCAACATCAACGGGCTGCGCGCCCGCCCCCATCAGCTGGCGGCGCTGATCGAAAAACACCAGCCTGACGTGATCGGCTTGCAGGAAACCAAGGTCCACGACGACCAGTTTCCCCTCGATGAAGTCAGAGCACTGGGCTACCACGTGTATTTCCACGGACAAAAGGGGCATTACGGCGTCGCCCTGCTCTCGCGCCAGGAACCGCTGGCCCTGCACAAGGGTTTCGCCACCGACGAAGAAGACGCCCAACGACGCTTCATCTGGGGCACCTTCGCCGACGCCAATGGTGCGCCGGTGACCATCATGAACGGTTATTTCCCACAGGGCGAAAACCGCGACCACCCGACCAAATTCCCGGCCAAGGAACGTTTCTACAGCGACTTGCAGCAATTGCTGGAAAGCCAGTTCAAGAACGACCAGCCGCTGGTGGTGATGGGCGATGTGAACATTTCCCCGGAAGACTGCGACATCGGCATCGGCCCGGACAACATGAAGCGCTGGCTGAAAACCGGCAAATGCAGCTTCCTGCCGGAAGAGCGCGAGTGGATGGCCCGCCTGAAGAACTGGGGCCTGGTGGACAGTTTCCGGCACCTGAACCCGAAAGTGACCGACACCTTCAGCTGGTTCGACTACCGCAGCCGTGGCTTCGAAGACGAGCCCAAGCGTGGCCTGCGCATCGACCTGATCCTCGCCTCCCACGGCTTGCTGCCACGGGTGAAAGCCGCAGGGGTGGACTACGAACTGCGCGGCATGGAAAAACCTTCGGACCATGCGCCGATCTGGCTTGAATTGAGCTGATTCAGGACCAACCACAATCCCCTGTGGGAGCGAGCTTGCTCGCGATTGCGGTGTGACATTCAGCACCAATGTTGACTGACAGTCCGCCATCGCGAGCAAGCTCGCTCCTACAAGTGTCATTTTTCGGAAACCTTACTGACTTAATCTCCCGGCACCTCCTTTGGCTATGTAAGGTGCCGGCATGATGCTGCGCGTGCTGTTCCTGTTGATGCTGTGCATGGGCTTGCCGCAGGCGGCCCCGGCCGGCGACTTGCCGACACCCGAACACGGCACCGTGCTGCGCATCCAGGGTTCCAACACCATTGGCGCGGCATTGGGACCGGCGCTGGTCGAGGGCCTGATGAGTGAACAAGGCCTGCGCAGGATTCACCGCGAAGCCTCGGACACCGCCAACGAACTGCGCATTGTCGGTGAAACCGTTCAAGGCCATCGGGTCGTGGTGGAGGTGGCGGCCCATGGTTCCAGCACCGGTTTCACCGCGCTAAAAACCGCCAGTGCCGACCTTGCCGCCTCGTCGCGCCCGATCAGGGACAGCGAACTGGCCAGCCTGCAATCCCTCGGTGACCTGAAAAGTCCGAGCGCCGAACAGGTCATCGCCATCGATGGCCTGGCGATCATCCTTCATCCGGACAATCCGCTGAACCAACTCGACACCGTGCAACTGGCGCGCATTTTCAGTGGCGAGGTGAAAACCTGGGAAGACATAGGTAGCAGCGGCGGGCCGATTCATCTGTATGCACGGGATGATCAGTCCGGGACCTTCGACACTTTCAAGGTACTGGTCCTCAGTAGCCGTGGGAAAACTCTGAGCAGCACGGCAAAACGCTTCGAGTCCAGCGAGCAACTGTCCGATGCGGTCAGCGCCGACCCGCAAGGCATCGGTTTTATCGGATTGCCCTATGTGCGCCAGGCCAAAGCCGTGGCCATTGTCGACGGGCAATCGCAAGCCATGTTGCCGCTCAACAGCCTGATTGCCACGGAAGACTATCCGCTGTCCCGCCGGTTGTTCTTCTACCTGCCACCCAACGGCAAAAATCCCTGGGCCTACGCGCTAGTGGCCTTCGCTCAAAGCAGCAATGGCCAGGCCATCGTCGCGGCCAACGGTTTTATTGCACAAACCGTCCAGGCCATGGCCGTCACCCCCAATGCGTTGATGCCCGAGGGGTATCAGGCGCTGAGTCGGCATGCCCAGCGATTGTCGGTGAATTTTCGCTTCGAAGAAGGCAGTGCCAGCCTGGACAACAAGGCGCGGCAAGACCTGACGCGAGTGCTCGACTATATAAAGCAGCAAGACAAAATGTCTGGGCAAGTGACGCTGGTAGGGTTTGGCGATGCCAAGAGCGACCCGGCGCGTGCCGATCTGTTGTCGAAACTGCGGGCCATGGCGGTACGGCGGGAGTTGGTGAAGAGCGGCGTGGTGTTTCGCGAGATTCGTGGATTCGGTGCCGAAATGCCAGTGGCGGCCAATAACGCCGATGAGGGAAGGATCAGGAATCGGCGGGTTGAGGTTTGGGTGTACTGAAAAGATCGCAGCCTTCGGCAGCTCCTTCAGATGTACGCGTATCCTGTAGGAGCTGCCGAAGGCTGCGATCTTTTAACTTTTCTTAATGCCCGCTACGCATCATATCCTTCGGCACATACTTGCCGATTTCGAACTTGCCGATCGCCGCTCGGTGCACTTCGTCCGGGCCGTCGGCCAGGCGCAGGGTACGCTGCATCGCGTACATGTAGGCCAGCGGGAAATCGTTGGAAACCCCTGCCCCGCCATGAATCTGGATCGCCCGGTCGATCACTCGCAACGCAACGTTTGGCGCGACAACCTTGATCTGCGCGATCTCGCTACGGGCCACTTTGTTGCCGACGGTGTCCATCATGTACGCCGCTTTCAACGTCAGCAGGCGTGCCATGTCGATTTCCATCCGCGAGTCGGCGATCTTGTCGACGTTACCGCCCAGCCGCGCCAGGGGTTTGCCGAATGCGGTGCGGCTCACCGAGCGCTTGCACATCAGTTCCAGTGCGCGCTCGGCCATGCCGATCGAACGCATGCAGTGGTGAATCCGGCCCGGGCCAAGGCGACCTTGAGCAATTTCGAAGCCGCGTCCTTCGCCCAACAGGACGTTTTCGTACGGCACCCGGACGTTTTCGAAATGCACTTCGGCGTGACCATGAGGTGCATCGTCGTAACCGAACACCGGCAGCGGGCGCACGATCTTCACGCCGGGAGCATCCACCGGCACCAGGATCATCGAGTGCTGGGCGTGGCGTGGCGCGTCAGGATTGCTCAGCCCCATGAAAATCAGGATTTTGCAGCGCGGGTCGCAAGCACCCGAGGTCCACCATTTCTTGCCGTTGATCACCCACTCTTCGCCATCGCGCACCGCACGGGCAGCCATGTTGGTGGCGTCGGAGGATGCGACATCCGGTTCGGTCATGGCGAAGGCCGAGCGGATCTCGCCGCGCAGCAATGGTTCGAGCCAGCGTTGTTTCTGCTCTTCGTTGGCGTAACGCACCAGCACTTCCATGTTGCCGGTGTCCGGTGCCGAGCAGTTGAACGGCTCTGGCCCCAGCAGCGAGCGGCCCATGATTTCCGCCAGCGGCGCGTATTCGAGGTTGGTCAGGCCGGCACCCAGTTCGGACTCAGGCAGAAACAAATTCCACAGGCCTTCGGCCTTGGCCTTGAGTTTGAGTTCTTCCATGATCGCGGTCGGCTGCCAGCGATCGCCTTCGGCGACCTGGCGCTCGAACACGGCTTCGGCGGGATAAACGTAGGTGTCCATGAACGCAGTCACGCGCTCGCGCAGTTCCTGAACCTTGGGCGAATAAGCGAAATCCATGAGCAAGATACCTTCTTGGGGGAGGTTGTTTAGGTCATGTATCGATGCTAGAACAGCGTTGATAATTTACCTAGCCTATTCTCGGCGTGTATAAACATTCATCACCGATATATGATCGACTGATCCTCAAGGTCAGTCCGCCCACACAATAAGAGAGCCGCGTAATGAATCTGAGCAAGGTCGATCTCAACCTTTTCATCGTCTTCGACGCGATCTATACCGAAGCCAACCTGACCCGCGCCGGGCAAATCGTCGGCATCACCCAACCGGCGGTGTCGAACGCGCTGGCGCGTCTGCGCGAGACCTTCAACGACCCGCTATTCGTGCGCACCGCCCAGGGCATGGTGCCCACGCCGATGGCGCAGAACATCATCGGCCCGGTGCGCAACGCCCTCTCGCTACTGCGCGTATCGGTGCAGGAAAGCCGCATTTTCAACCCGCAGCAAGCGGTCAAGACCTACCGCATCAGCATGACCGACCTCACCGAAGCGGTGATCCTGCCGCCGCTGTTCCAGCGCCTGCGCCGCCTGGCGCCGACGGTGATCATCGAAAGCTTCCTGTCCAAACGCCGTGAAACCACCAAGGAGCTGGCGGCCGGTCGGCTCGACTTCGCGGTCGATGCTCCGCTCAACACCGACCCGCAGGTGCGCCACGTCAAATTGATGGAAGACCGCTACGTGTGTGCCATGCGCAAGGGGCATCCGCTGGCGGGCAAGGAGAAACTCACCCTGGATGATTACCTGGGCCTGACCCACATCCATATTTCCAGCCGCCGCAGCGGCCTCGGCTATGTCGACCTGGCGTTGGGCAAGATGGGCATCCAGCGCAAGATCGCCCTGCGCTCCCAGCATTACCTGATGGCTTCGCAAGTGCTGCAACAGACGGACATGGTCATGACCGTGCCGGAACGCTTCGCCCGGCGTAACGACCTGCACGCCTTTTATCTGCCGGTCAACGATGTGCCGCCAGTGGAAACCCACCTTTACTGGCACGAAAGCACCGACCAGGACCCGGCGAACCGCTGGATGCGCGAACAGATGATCGAGTTGTGCCAGCAGGTGACGGCGCAGGAGAGAAAACTGGATAAACAACCGGTTTGAGAAAAATCAAAAGATCGCAGCCTGCGGCAGCTCCTACAGGGTGAAAACAAATCCCGGGTAGGAGCTGCCGCAGGCTGCGATCTTTTCTCCCTTGACGTAAACGTCAACCTGCCATTAGCTTAGCGCCATGACCTTTTGCGAGCGCTTCCATGAGCAGCCAGACCTACAGCATTTCCGATCTCGCCCGCGAGCTCGACATCACCACCCGGGCCATTCGCTTTTATGAAGAGCAAGGCCTGCTCAGCCCTGAGCGTCGTGGCCAGGAACGTATTTACTCACCCCGCGACAAGGTCAGCCTGAAGTTGATCCTGCGGGGCAAGCGCATCGGTTTCTCGCTGGCTGAATGCCGCGAACTGATCGAGCTCTACGACCCGTCCAGCGGTAACACCAAGCAGTTGCACAGCATGCTGGCGAAAATCAGCGAGCGCCGTGAGCAGCTTGAACAGCAGTTGCTGGACATCGAACAGATGAAACTGGAACTCGATACCGCCGAAGAGCGCTGTGTGCAGGCTTTGGAGCAGACGCTCAAAAACCAGGAGTCAGTTCAATAAATCCACACTATCCACTGTGGGAGCGAGCTTGCTCGCGATAGCGGAGTGTCAGTCACCAAACATGTTGAATGTGATGCCCTTATCGCGAGCAAGCTCGCTCCCACAGGGTTCTCAGCGCATTCAGACAATCAGCACAGGTCGAACCCCATGTCCCTCCCCACCCACGTACGCCTTGTCGAAGTCGGCCCACGCGACGGCCTGCAAAACGAAGCCCGGCCCATCAGTGTTACCGACAAGGTACAACTGGTCGATGCACTGACCGCAGCCGGACTTGGCTATATAGAAGTCGGCAGTTTTGTGTCGCCCAAGTGGGTACCGCAGATGGCCGGCTCCGCCGAAGTCTTCGCGCAGATCCAGCGCAAACCGGGTGTGGTCTACGGCGCACTCACTCCCAACTTGCGCGGTTTCGAAGATGCCCTCGCCGCCGGGGTCAAGGAAGTGGCCGTGTTCGCGGCGGCTTCAGAGGCGTTTTCCCAACGCAACATCAATTGCTCGATCAGCGAAAGCCTGGAGCGTTTCGCGCCGATCATGGACGCCGCCAGACAACACGGAATTACCGTGCGCGGGTATGTGTCCTGTGTGCTGGGCTGCCCCTATGAAGGTAACGTCGCCCCGGAGCAAGTCGCCGTGGTCGCACGTGAACTGTATGCCATGGGCTGCTATGAGGTCTCGCTGGGGGACACCATCGGCACCGGCACCGCTGGCGCAACCCGCAAGATGTTTGAAGTGGTAGCAAAGGATGTGCCCCGGGAAAAACTCGCCGGGCACTTCCACGACACCTACGGTCAGGCCGTGGCCAACATCTATGCCAGCCTGCTGGAAGGCATCTCGGTGTTCGACAGCTCCATCGCCGGTCTGGGCGGCTGCCCCTATGCCAAGGGCGCCAGCGGTAACGTCGCGACCGAAGACGTGGTTTACCTGCTCAACGGCCTGGGCATCGACACCGGAATCGACCTCGACGCCTTGATGGTTGCCGGTCAACAGATTTGTACCGTACTGGGTCGCCCTACCGGTTSCCGCGTGGCCAAGGCTCGCAGCGCACAGTGAGTGTGCTGAGTGTGTCCGGGTGTTACCGCTGTGTCTGAAACGTGGGCGCAAGCGAGTAACACGGAAACAAAATGTGGGGTTTTGCCTGAAGCGCAAAACCTCACAATTCTCCAAATCGTTGATTTTAAAGGCTTTTAAAAAGTTGGCATGGCTCCTGCTATCTCTATGGCACAACAAGAATAAAAAAATTGCGGCAAACCTAATAAAAACAAGACGTAACGACTCTGACATAACAAAAACAACACGGCAGAGACGCAGCTAACAGATTTTTTTGGAGAAGATGTGCTTTTCAGGGTGCTTTTCGGAGTTACCCGCAACCAGACAGAGAATAATAAAACTACCTTCAGGTAGCTCCCGTACTGGTTGGATCGCTCAGCGAAAAAGTAGATCAGCGCTCAAAAAAATACGTTTGCTCTTGATCCCGGATGGGGATCGCCAAAAACAGCGGTAAAGGGCAACGGTTGCCAAAAACAACAACAGGCCGACCCTCAATAATAAAAAAAGAGCACGCGCAACGAAATTAAAGGGGAGCTTCGGCTCCCCTTTGTGCTGTCTGCGATTCTGAAAACTGTGCAAGACACTGTGGGAGCGAGCTTGCTCGCGATTGCGGTGGTTCAGTCGACAGATCTTCTGAATGTACTTCCGCTATCGCGAGCAAGCTCGCTCCCACAGGGGATTGTGGTCAGCCCTGGTTCCCGCGCAACTCCTCGATACTGATCTCGCGCATCCGGAATTTCTGGATCTTGCCAGTCACGGTCATCGGAAACTCCTCGACGAACTTGAAGTAGCGCGGCGTCTTGAAGTGCGCGATGCGCTCCTTGCACCAGGCTTGCAGTTCTTGCTCGGTGGCGCTGTGGCCGGGGTGGAACTTGATCCAGGCGACGATCTCTTCGCCGTAGCGCGAGCAAGGAATACCGATCACCTGAACATCCGCAACGGCCGGATGAGTGAAGAAAAATTCTTCCAGCTCCCGCGGGTAAACATTCTCACCACCGCGGATGATCATGTCCTTGTTGCGCCCGGCAATGCACACGTAACCCTCGTCGTTCATGCTCGCCAGGTCACCGGTGTGCATCCACCCCGCCTGATCGATGGCTTCCGCCGTGCCTTCGGGGTTGTTCCAATAGCCGAGCATCACGCTGTAACCGCGGGTGCACAGCTCACCGATGGTGCCACGGGGCACCAGGTTGCCCGCTTCGTCGATGATCTTGCTTTCGAGTTGTGGCTGAGTGCGGCCGACGGTGGTCACGCGCAGCTCCAGGTCATCTGAAGGACCGGTCTGCAATGACACCGGACTGGTTTCCGTCATGCCGTAGGCAATCTGCACTTCGCTCATGTGCATTTCGCTGATGACCCGGCGCATCACTTCGATAGGACAGGTTGCACCCGCCATGATCCCGGTGCGCAAGCTCGACAGGTCGAACCTGGCACGCTGAGGCTGATCGAGCATGGCGATGAACATGGTCGGCACGCCGTACAGCGCCGTGGCTTTTTCGTCGGCCACGGTACTGAGGGTCAGCAATGGATCGAACGCGTCGTTCGGGTAAATCATCGTGCTGCCATGGGTGATGCAACCGAGGTTGCCCATGACCATGCCGAAGCAGTGATACAGCGGCACCGGGATCACCAGCCGATCGGCCGCCGTCAGGCCCAGGCTTTCACCGACCATGTAGCCGTTGTTGAGAATGTTGTAGTGACTGAGGGTCGCGCCCTTGGGGAAACCGGTGGTGCCGGAGGTGTACTGGATATTCACCGGTTGATCGAAATGCAGGCTGTCCTGGCGCTCATGCAGTTGCTCGACCGTCACGCTGCCCGCCAGACCGGCCAATTGCGACCACGGCAGGAAACCGCTCGGCGGCTGCGCATCCAGGCTGATGACGCCACGCAACTCCGGCAACCGCTCACTCTGCAACTTGCCGATGGACTGCCCGGCCAGCTCCGGCACCAGGCCTTGCAGCATCGCGTGATAGTTCGAGGTCTTGAAGGCCCCGGCACACACCAGCCATTGGCAACCGGATTGCTTGAGTACGTATTCGAGTTCGGAACTGCGATACGCAGGATTGATATTGACCAGGATCACGCCGATTTTCGCCGTGGCAATCTGGCTGATGCACCATTGCGCACAGTTCGGCGCCCAGATGCCGAGGCGGTCACCCGTCTGCAGCCCCAACGCCAGCAACGCTCTGGCGTGCAGGTCCGCGACCTCGGCCAATTGCCGCCAGCTCAAACGCAGCTGTTGATGGCGCACCACCAGCGCCTCCCCGTCCGGGTATTGCGCGACGGTGTTATCGAACGCCTGGCCGATGGTCATCGCCAGCAAGGCTTTGTCCTGTGAACCACGGGTGTAACTGCGTTGCGGGCTTGCACTGGGTTGATCCATGACGACCCCTATTGTCTTTATTTTGTAGGAGCGAGCTTGCTTGCGAAGAACGTCAGGGCGCCGCGTTTATCCAGACAACACGCGTTATCGTTGACGTCCTTCGCGAGCAAGCTCGCTCCTACAGAATCACCCAAGTTGACGTTAACGTAAAGGGTGATTGACAGCCACTCGTCACAGGCTTACGTTAACGTAAAGGTGAGAACCCATTGACAGTCTCACCAACCGACAAAAAAGCCAAAAGGTGACCCATGAGCTATCCATCCCTGAACTTTGCCCTCGGTGAAACCA
Organism: Pseudomonas sp. P4_C4; assembly: GCF_056402055.1. Lineage (NCBI taxonomy): Bacteria > Pseudomonadati > Pseudomonadota > Gammaproteobacteria > Pseudomonadales > Pseudomonadaceae > Pseudomonas > Pseudomonas sp. P4_C4. Next base: position 80,737 of record NZ_JBFUID010000014.1, read on the forward strand.
TCGACATGCTGCGCGATCAGGTCCAGTCCTTCGTCGCCAAGGAGATCGCCCCGCGCGCCGCTCAGATCGACATCGACAACCTGTTCCCCGCCGACCTGTGGCGCAAGTTCGGCGACATGGGCCTGCTGGGCATTACCGTGCCGGAAGAGTACGGCGGTGCCGGCCTGGGTTACCTGGCCCACGTGGTGGCCATGGAAGAAATCAGCCGTGGCTCGGCCTCGGTGGCGTTGTCCTACGGCGCCCACTCCAACCTCTGCGTCAACCAGATCAACCGCAACGGCAACCACGAACAGAAAGCCAAATACCTGCCCAAGCTGATCAGCGGCGAGCACATCGGCGCGCTGGCCATGAGCGAGCCGAACGCCGGTTCCGACGTGGTGTCGATGAAACTGCGCGCCGACAAGCGCGGCGATCACTACGTGCTCAACGGCAGCAAGACCTGGATCACCAACGGTCCGGACGCCAACACTTACGTGATCTACGCCAAGACCGACCTGGAAAAGGGCCCCCACGGCATCACCGCCTTCATCGTCGAGCGCGACTGGAAGGGCTTCAGCCGCAGCAACAAGTTCGACAAGCTCGGCATGCGCGGTTCGAACACCTGCGAACTGTTTTTCGATGACGTCGAAGTGCCTGAAGAAAACATCCTCGGCGTACTCAACGGCGGCGTGAAGGTACTGATGAGCGGCCTCGACTATGAGCGCGTCGTGCTCTCCGGCGGCCCGACCGGGATCATGCAGGCGTGCATGGACCTGATCGTGCCGTACATCCACGACCGCAAGCAGTTCGGCCAAAGCATCGGCGAATTCCAGCTGATCCAGGGCAAGGTCGCTGACATGTACACCCAACTCAACGCCAGCCGCGCCTATCTGTACGCCGTGGCCCAGGCCTGCGAGCGCGGCGAAACCACGCGCAAGGACGCCGCCGGGGTAATCCTGTACAGCGCCGAACGCGCCACACAAATGGCCCTCGACGCGATCCAGATTCTCGGTGGCAACGGCTACATCAACGAATTCCCGGCCGGTCGTCTGCTGCGTGATGCCAAGCTGTACGAAATCGGTGCCGGCACCAGTGAGATCCGACGCATGCTGATCGGTCGCGAACTGTTCAACGAAACCCGCTAAACGGAGCTGCCCATGGCTACCCTGCATACCCAGCTCAACCCCCGTTCAGCGGAGTTCGCCACCAACAGCGCGGCGATGCTCAAACAGGTCGACGCGTTGCACACCCTGCTCGCCCAAGTGGCGCAAGGTGGTGGCCCGAAGGCGCAAGAACGCCACACCTCGCGGGGCAAACTGCTGCCCCGTGAGCGCATCAACCGCTTGCTCGATCCGGGTTCGCCGTTCCTCGAAATCAGCCAACTGGCGGCGTACGAGGTGTATGGCGAAGACGTCCCCGCCGCTGGCGTGATTGCCGGGATCGGCCGTGTGGAGGGCGTCGAATGCATGATCGTCGCCAACGATGCCACCGTGAAAGGCGGCTCGTACTACCCGCTGACGGTGAAAAAACACCTGCGCGCGCAAACCATCGCTCAGCAAAATCGCCTGCCGTGTATCTACCTGGTGGATTCGGGCGGTGCCAACCTGCCGCGCCAGGATGAAGTGTTCCCGGACCGCGAGCACTTCGGGCGGATCTTCTTCAATCAGGCCAACATGAGCGCCATGGGCATTCCGCAGATTGCCGTGGTCATGGGGTCCTGCACCGCTGGTGGCGCCTATGTACCGGCGATGGCCGACGAAGCGATCATGGTCCGCGAACAAGCGACGATCTTCCTCGCCGGCCCGCCGCTGGTGAAAGCCGCGACCGGTGAAGTGGTCAGTGCCGAGGACCTTGGCGGGGCCGATGTGCACTGCAAGATTTCCGGGGTGGCCGACCATTACGCCGAGAGCGATGAGCACGCACTCGCGCTGGCCCGACGCAGCGTCGCCAACCTCAACTGGCGCAAGCAAGGTGAGGTTCAGCAACGCACTCCGATCGCCCCGCTCTACAGCAGTGACGAGTTGTACGGCGTGGTCCCGGCCGACGCCAAGCAACCGTTTGACGTGCGCGAAGTGATTGCGCGGCTGGTGGATGGTTCGGTGTTCGACGAGTTCAAGGCGCTGTTCGGGACCACGCTGGTCTGCGGTTTTGCCTACCTGCACGGTTACCCGATCGCGATCCTCGCCAACAACGGCATTCTCTTCGCTGAAGCGGCGCAGAAAGGCGCGCACTTCATCGAACTGGCGTGCCAGCGCGGCATCCCGCTGCTGTTCCTGCAAAACATCACCGGTTTCATGGTCGGCCAGAAGTACGAAGCTGGCGGCATCGCCAAGCACGGCGCGAAACTGGTGACGGCGGTGGCTTGCGCCAAGGTGCCGAAATTCACGGTGATCATCGGCGGCAGCTTCGGTGCCGGTAACTACGGCATGTGCGGTCGCGCCTACGATCCGCGCTTTTTGTGGATGTGGCCGAATGCGCGTATTGGCGTGATGGGCGCCGAACAGGCGGCCGGCGTGCTGGTGCAGGTCAAGCGCGAGCAGGCCGAACGCAGCGGCCATGGTTTCAGCGCCGAGCAGGAAGCCGAGATCAAGCAACCGATCCTCGACCAGTACGAAGAACAGGGTCACCCCTACTATTCCAGCGCACGCCTGTGGGACGACGGTGTCATCGACCCGGCCCAGACCCGCGACGTACTGGCCCTGGCCTTGTCCGCGTCGTTGAACGCGCCAATCGAACCGAGCCGCTTCGGCGTGTTCCGGATGTGATTTTTTTGTAGGAGCGAGCTCGCTCGCGATGGACGTTAACGATAACGCGTGTTTTCTGAATAAACGCGCCGCCCTGTAAACCATCGCGAGCAGGCTCGCTCCTACAAGGACCGTGGAGACGGACGAATATGAGCGACTTCAACACCCTCGAACTGCTGAGCGATCCTCGGGGTTTTGCCACCCTGTGGCTCAGCCGTGAAGAAAAGAACAACGCCTTCAACGCCGAAATGATCCGTGAACTGATCCTCGCCCTCGACAAAGTCGCGAGCGATGCCAGCCTGCGATTTCTGATCGTGCGCGGTCGCGGCAAGCATTTCAGCGCCGGCGCCGACCTGGCCTGGATGCAGCAATCGGCCGAACTCGATTACGCCACCAACCTCGATGACGCCCGGGAACTGGCAGAGTTGATGTACAACCTGGCCAAGCTGAAAGTCCCGACCCTGGCGGTGGTGCAAGGCGCAGCCTTTGGTGGCGCACTGGGCCTGATCAGTTGCTGCGACATGGCCATCGGTGCCGATGACGCGCAGTTCTGCCTCTCGGAAGTACGCATCGGCCTGGCACCGGCGGTGATCAGCCCGTTCGTGGTGCAAGCCATTGGCGAACGCGCTACCCGTCGCTATGCCTTGACCGCTGAGCGTTTCGGCGGGCAACGGGCTCGGGAAATCGGTTTGTTGTCGGAGAGTTATGCAAGTGCCGAGCTGGAACAGAAAGTCGAACAGTGGATCGACAATCTGCTGCTCAACAGCCCGGCGGCCATGCGCGCCAGCAAGGATCTGCTGCGCGAAGTCGGCGACGGCTCACTGACCCCGGCATTGCGTCGCTACACCGAAAACGCCATCGCCCGCATTCGCGTCAGCCCTGAAGGCCAGGAAGGCTTGCGTGCCTTCCTGCAAAAACGTCCGCCGAGCTGGCAAGCCGAATCCACCAAGGAGCCCCGCTGATGAGCGCACCTGTCCTCACCACCCTGCTGGTGGCCAACCGTGGCGAAATCGCTTGCCGGGTGATGCGCACCGCCAAGGCCCTGGGCCTGACCACCGTGGCCGTACACAGCGCCACCGACCGTGACGCCCGGCACAGCCGCGAAGCCGATATTCGCGTCGACCTGGGTGGCAGCAAAGCCGCCGACAGCTATCTGCAGATCGACAAACTGATTGCCGCCGCCAAGGCCAGCGGCGCCCAGGCGATTCACCCCGGCTACGGCTTCTTGTCGGAGAACGCCGGTTTCGCCCGCGCCATCGAAAACGCCGGCCTGATCTTCCTCGGCCCGCCCGCCTCGGCCATCGACGCCATGGGCAGCAAGTCCGCGGCCAAAGCCTTGATGGAAACCGCTGGCGTGCCGCTGGTGCCCGGTTATCACGGCGAAGCCCAGGACCTGGAAACCTTCCGCGCCGCCTGCGAACGCATCGGCTACCCGGTGCTGCTCAAGGCCACCGCGGGTGGCGGCGGCAAAGGCATGAAAGTGGTCGAGGACGTCAGCCAACTGGCCGAAGCCCTGGCCTCAGCCCAGCGCGAAGCACAATCGTCGTTCGGCGACTCGCGGATGCTGGTGGAGAAGTACCTGCTTAAACCACGTCACGTGGAAATCCAGGTGTTCGCCGACCAGCACGGCAACTGCCTGTACCTCAACGAACGCGACTGCTCGATTCAGCGCCGTCACCAGAAAGTCGTCGAAGAAGCGCCGGCACCTGGCCTGAGCCCGGAGCTGCGACGCGCCATGGGCGAAGCCGCTGTGCGTTCAGCGCAGGCCATCGGTTATGTCGGTGCCGGCACCGTCGAGTTTTTGCTGGATGCGCGGGGCGAGTTCTTCTTCATGGAAATGAACACCCGCCTGCAAGTGGAACACCCGGTCACCGAAGCCATCACCGGCCTCGACCTGGTGGCCTGGCAGATTCGCGTGGCACGCGGCGAAGCGTTGCCGATGACGCAAGACCAGGTGCCGCTGGCAGGGCACGCGATCGAGGTGCGGCTGTATGCCGAAGATCCGGGCAATGACTTCCTGCCGGCGACCGGTCGCCTGGAGCTGTATCGCGAATCCGCCCAAGGACCGGGGCGTCGAGTGGACAGCGGTGTTGAAGAAGGCGACGAGATCTCACCGTTCTACGACCCGATGCTCGGCAAGCTGATTGCCTGGGGCGAGGACCGTGAACAGGCGCGGTTGCGTCTGCTGAGCATGCTCGACGAATTCGCCATCGGCGGACTGAAGACCAACATCAATTTCCTGCGGCGCATCATCGGCCACCCGGCATTTGCCGCTGCCGAACTCGATACCGGCTTCATTCCGCGCTATCAGGAACAATTGCTGCCGACGCCTGCGCAACTCAGCGATGAGTTCTGGCAAGCCGCCGCCCAGGCGTTTGCCCAGAGCCAGCCACCTGCCACCCGCGCCGATGACCCGAGTTCGCCGTGGGCGGCGCGTAATGGCCTGCGTGCCGGATTGCCGAGAGCAATCACCCTGCACCTGAGTTGTGAAGGCCAGGACCGGGCGCTGACGCTGGGCGACATCAATGCCCACAGCGCTCGGCTCAAGGGCGAGCAGCTGCTGACCGAGCAGGCTGGAGTGCGCCGTCAACACCGCGCAATACGCCGTGGCGAACAGGTGTATTTGCAATGGGATGGCGAGTTGCGCCGCATCGAGGCTTACGATCCGATCAGCGCCGTCGAGGCCAGCCATAGCCATCATGGCGGGCTGACCGCACCGATGAACGGCAGCATCGTGCGCGTACTGGTGGACGCCGGGCAATCGGTCGAAGCCGGGGCGCAATTGGTGGTACTGGAAGCGATGAAGATGGAGCACAGCATTCGCGCGCCCCATGCCGGGGTGATCAAGGCGCTGTATTGTCAGGAAGGCGAGATGGTCAGCGAAGGCAGTGCACTGGTTGAACTGGAAGAAGCGTGAAATGAAGATCGGTCCTGCGCATCGCGAGGACCGATCTGATCAGAACCTGGCTGTTGCCTGAACCACTACGCCGATGATTCGACAATCTTCGGCGTACAAGGCTTTCGGATACGTCGGATTGAGCGGTACCAGATAACGCTGCCCGCCCTCCTCGATGAGCTTGCGGAACGTGGCTTCGGCGCTGCCCGGCCACTGGGCAATGACCAGTTTGCCAGGCTCGGCGTCCACCGCCGGGTCCACCAGGATCAGCATGCCTTCCGCAATACTGATGCCAGTGGGTGCGGTCATCGCATCACCTGACACTCTCAACCAGAATGCCGGTCCCTGCGCGTGATAATCGGACAATTCAAAGTGCCCTTTCCCATACACCGCGACCTCGCCATCGCGCACTTCGACAGGTTCGCGCCAGTCACTGACCGGGTAGCGGAAGTACGGATTGTACTTCTGTGTCAAAGGGATTTCGTCGTCCGTTGACGCCTGCGGTTCCCGGATTACCAGCGCCACTTCGAGAAACTCAAGACCCAGCGCCTGCAGGACACGGTTCATGTCTTCGATGCCGGGTTCACGACGTTTGTTGAGCCAGTGGCCAATGCCGCCCTGGGACATCCCGAGGCGCTCGGCGAGTATCTCTTGAGTGATTTTGAGTTCACTCATCTTGGCCTTGACCAATTCAATCCATTTATCCATGTGCGGCACGATACGTGGGCAACTCCGGCCATCAAAACACATATTGTAGTATTTAAATTATCGTCACAAATACATTACGTATTAGGATCGATTCACGGATCTGAATCTAACACGGAGCTTGCCATCGCCATGAACCCACCCACCAATGACCTGTCGGACATGCAAATCGACACCACCCTCACCTCGCCCCAGGGCTCAGCGGCGGCACAACGCGCGCTGGACTATTACTTGAAACCAGCTATTTCAGAGGAAGTGACCGAACCGCGCTTTTTTGATGTGAACCGCAACATCAGCGGCGAAGAGGCGCTGGTCCATGCTTTGGACCTGTTGCGCTGTGCTGCCGCCACCGCGTACGAATCAGCCAATCACCTGCAAGGCGCAAACCGCGACCTGGCATTTTCGACGGTGCACATGATCGACATGGCCAAGGCGATGGTCGATCGATCGCTGGAGAAGTATGAAAACGGTTGAGGTGAAAAGGCGATTAGAGAGGACAGGAAAGAATTTTCCTATCGCGCAGGTAAAAACGTTTGACTTGCAAACGAGAATGATTATTATTGCATCAGCTGATCGCGAGATCAGTCGATGGACCAGGTGACCTTAGGTCGGTCTCCTGGACTATCTCCTCATCAGGCTAATCACGGTTTTTGACCCGGCTTTTTGCCGGGTCTTTTTTTGCCAGTTTTCTGGCTTTTGGCTTCAGGCTAATGAAGTCTTTGGGTGCCGCAAATTCGATGGCGCGGATGATATCAAAAGAATGCCAGATGGCAAGAGAGGCCCGGAATCATGGGTTCAAACCAGTGACAGATAGCACTTGAGAATCAATCGCACAGCCTCTAAGCTGCGACAGCGTCAAGGAGGACGCCCCCACCCCTGCACCCCGCAATTTCCCTCGGTTTCACCCCACTCTTGCGTGTAAAGTAGCCGCCATAAAAATCATATTCAGGACCCGATTATGAGCGTCGCTAAATCCTCTTTCGACATCAGTGCCAATTTCGACAGCGGCAACATCCAAGTCATCGACATCAGCGACCCGCTCAAACCGCTTCTGGCCATTCGCCCGGACACCCGCAGTCCGCATTTCCAGTGGTTCCACTTCAAGGCCAGCGGCCTGCATGTTGGCCAGGAGCACTGGTTTCGCCTGAACAATGCCAGCCAATCCTCCTATAACAAAGCCTGGACCGGTTATCAGGCGGTGGCGTCCTACGATCACGTCAACTGGTTCCGCGTACCGACCATTTTCGAAGGCGACTGCCTGCGTTTCAGCCTTGAAGCCGAGCAAACCCACGCCTGGTTCGCCTACTTCGAACCCTACAGCCGTGGTCGCCACGACTGGCTGATCGAGCAGGCACTGACCAAGGCCGGCACCGAACTGTTGGCCACCGGCAAAAGTGTCGAAGGTCGCGACATTCAGTTGTTGCGCAAAGGCACCGGGGCCGAAGGCCGACGCAAGATATGGATGATTGCCCAGCAACATCCGGGCGAGCACATGGCCGAGTGGTTCATGGAAGGCGTGATCGAACGCCTGGAAAAACACGACGACCCTGTGCTGAATAAACTGCTGGCCAGCGCCGACCTGTACCTGGTGCCAAACATGAACCCGGACGGTGCTTTCCACGGCCACCTGCGCACCAACGCCATGGGCCAGGACCTCAACCGCGCCTGGCAGAGCGCCAGCCAGGAAATCAGCCCGGAAGTCCTGTTCGTTCAGCAGCAGATGGAAAAGTAYGGCGTCGACATGTTCCTCGACGCCCATGGTGACGAGGAAATCCCTCACGTATTCACCGCCGGTTGCGAAGGCAACCCCGGTTACACGCCGCGAATCGAAAAGCTCGAGGAGCACTTCCGCAGTCATCTGAAGCACACCACCAAAGACTTCCAGACCAAGTACGGCTACACCCGCGACGAACCGGGCCGGGCCAACATGACGCTGGCCTGTAACAGCGTCGGGCAGAAGTACGACTGCCTGTCGTTGACCCTGGAAATGCCGTTCAAGGATCACGACGACCACCCGAACGCGGAAACCGGTTGGTCGGGCAAACGTTCGAAGCAATTGGGCAAGGATGTGCTGACCACCGTGGCCGAGATGGTCGATAGCCTGCGTTAATTGCCCTTCAAGATCAAAAGATCGCAGCCTGCGGCAGCTCCTACATTGGAATGCGTTTCCCTGTAGGAGCTGCCGCAGGCTGCGATCTTTTTTCGCCCGGCTATTATCCGCGATCCTTACCCCGCAACATACTGTCCAGCACCTCATCGCGACGCACCCAACCGTGAAACAACGCCGCCGCCAAATGCAGCAACACAGTCAGAAACAACAGATACGCCAGATACCCGTGCGCCTTGCGCAAAAACGCAAACACCTGCGCGTTCGCCGGCACAATTGACGGTAGTTGCAGCGAACTGCTGAGCATGACCGGCTCGCCCGACGCCGAAATCATCGCCCAGCCCAGCAGCGGCAGAACCAGCATCAAGGCGTACAGCAACACATGCGACGCCTTGGCCGCCCGCACCTGCCAACCCGGCAAGTCCGCCGGCAATGGTGGCTGTGTGGTGGAGAAACGCACCACCAGGCGCACGATCACCAACAGCAAAATCGCGATGCCCAAGGGTTTGTGCAGATGAATCAGCCATTCATGACGCTCGGACACCGAGGCGACCATGCCGGCGCCGATAAACAGCATCGCGATGATCATCAGCGCCATCAGCCAGTGCAGCAGGCGCGCCAGCGGGGCGAAGTGGTTCGGTTGGTTGCTCATTGCTGGGCCTCCTGTTTGGCGGCGGGCAACTGGCTTACTTCGCTGGTGCGACGCAGGTAGGAATTGGCGTAACCGGCTGAACGGGCGGCGAGCAACGGGTCGTCGGAACCTTCGATCCCGGCAGGCAACACCAGCGGATCGTAGTTGATGTCACGGCATTCACCGTTGAGTTGCGGTTGAGTCTTTTCAAGCACCAGGGTGCCAGCATTCAACACCTTGCGCCCTTCGGGCCAGGCCTTGCTGGCGTCGTTGACCGGATCGCCGGGGTTGGCCAGGGTGATGTTCAACTGCCAGCGCAACGGGCCGGCGGCGATTCGCTGAACCAGGTCTTTCTCCAGGAAATCATTGCCCTCCGGTGCAGTGCCCCCCGGTGTGTCCTGGGCCAGTGGCACCATGTTCCAGCGCACGGCCTGGCGTTGGCCGGCCGCGTTGACCAGGTAGAACGCATTCACGCTGTTGTAGTTTTCGGTCACGTAACTGGCCGACGGCTTGGCGGTCTTGATCCAGGCCAGGAACGGTGCGGCTTCCGGGTGCGAAGCAAAAAACGCCGGTACCGCCTTGGGGTCCGGTTTGCCGGTGGTCGGGTCTGGCGACTGGGCTTTTTGCAGTTGATAGAACGCCTCGGGCGTGCCCACCGGAAACACCGGCATGCTGTTCATCCCGGTGCGCCACTGCTGGCCGTTGGCCTGGGTGAAGCGCAAGGCCATGCTGCGGATCGGCACAGCACTGTCCGGCGCGTAAGGGTTACCGGCCGGCAAGGCGAAACGCCCCACCACCGGCGTCCGCGCTTCGTTGAACACTTGAGCGGTGGAATAGCTGCGCGCATCAAAGCTGCTCTCGAAATGCCCGATCACGCACACGCCTTTGGAATGGTTGCGACGGAAACCCTGATGCACGCCGTTATTGGTTTCCAGCACGTTGATCAGTTTCTTCGGGGTCAGGCGCTGTGGGTCGAAGGTACCGTTGACGTAGGCAAACGCCCCAGCCACGGCCGCAACGACCACGGCAATGCCGGCCAGACGCAACGTCAGGCTCGCCGCACTCAAGGGTGGCCGGGTTGGCGGTGATGATCGATCTACCATGAAAGACTCCAGGGCCATCGGCCACAAGTGAGAAGAATCAAGCAGACGAACCGCATGCAGGTTTATTCCCACGCGCGATGTTTATTTTTTCTGACGTGGAATAACCTCCAGTACCGGACGTCTTCCTAGTCCCAAGCGTAGCGACCAGTCAGAACTTCATGAACGATATCGACGAACAACTGAGGGAAATCATTCCAAGATTGCGACGGTTCGCCGTGTCGTTGACGCGCAACACCAGCAGCGCTGACGACCTGGTGCAGGCGAGCCTGGAGCGGGCATTGTCGAGTTGGAGCGGCAAACGCGCCGAGGGCGACTTGCGCGCCTGGCTGTTCTCGATTGTCTACCGGCAGTTTCTCGATGCGCACCGTCGCTCCCGGCGCTATGCGCGCATGCTCGAATTCTTCACCGGGCGTGACGATGCCCAGCCCTCGGTGGAGCGCACCGTTATCGCTCAATCGACCCTCAGCGCTTTCGATCAATTGCCCACCGAGCAACGCGCGCTGCTGCTCTGGGTGTCGGTGGAAGGCCTGAGCTACAAAGAGGTCGCCGGGATTCTCGACGTACCCACCGGCACCGTGATGTCCCGCCTGTCCCGGGCTCGCCAGGCCCTGCGCCAACTCAGTGATGGCGAAATCAACCGCCCTTCCCTGCGGAGACTCAAATGATCAGCATGCCCCCCAGCGAGCGTGACCTGCACGCCTATGTCGATCACCAACTGAGCGACGCCGACCGACGCCTGGTAGAGACTTTTCTGGCGAGCAATCCGCAAATGTCCGCACAAGTGCGCGCCTGGCAACTGGACGCCCAGCAACTGCGCGCGACCCTCGGTGGCGCCTTGCAGCAACCGGTCAATCCGAACCTCGATCCAGCCGTGATTCGCCAACACCTGAAACGCCAGTCCCGTCGGCACCTGGCCAGCGCGGCGGTGCTGTTGATCGCAGTCAGTGTCGGCGGTTTCAGCGGTTGGCAAGCACGGGAAATGACCCTGGCCAGCGCCCCGGCACCGATGGCCGACGCTATACAGGCCTATCGCCTGATTGCCCAGCAAGGCATCCTCCCGGCCGATTACAACGTCGGCGAGGACGGTGATATGCAAGGCTGGCTCGACCGTTATTTCACTCAGGCCAATCGCCTGCCCGACCTTTCCGATGCCGGTTTCAAACCGGTCAGTGGGCGCCTGCTGAGCACCGAGCAAGGCCCGGCGGCGATGGTGGTCTACGAGAACCAGGGCGGGCAGAAAGTCAGTTTCTACGTGCGCCCGCCTGGGCCGAAAAACTTTCTGCTGCCCAGGGGCAGTCGCAGTGATGGCGAGTTGCAGGCCGAGTACTGGTCGGGAAGTGGCTACAACTATGCGATGGTCAGCCCGGCGGATACGCCGGCGGCGCGGATGCTGAAACAGACCATACAGTTCTGATCCCCTCCCCTGTGGGAGCGAGCTCGCTCGCGATGACGGCCTGACAGTCACTGAGTGTTGCCTGACAGACCGCTATCGCGAGCAAGCTCGCTCCCACAGGGGATTTGTGCGGACATGTAAATCTTACCCTTGCCCAAACACCTGCGAAGGCCGGCGCAGTAGCGGGTCGAACGGATTGATCCGCGGCCCGATCAGCGCCGCTTCGCGCTTGAGCATGTCCACCACCGTCGGCAGGCGATCCGGGCCCAATCGGTCACTCACGGTCGCCACACTCAACGCCGCCACCGCGCGACCTTCACGATCGAGAATCGGCACGGCCACCCCGGCCATGCCCTGCAGCACGCCGGTATTGCGCCCGGCGTAACCCAGGGCGCGCACGTTGTCGACTTCCGAGCGCAGGAACACCTCGTCATACAGGTGGAAGTCTTTCAGGCGCGGCAAGTTGTAATGGATGACGGTGTCGCGCTCTTCCTCCGGCAGGAACGCCAGAATCGCCAGGCTGCCCTGACCCACGCCCAACGCCACACGCCCGCCGATATCCCCGGTAAAGGTACGGATCGGGAACGGCCCTTCGCTGCGGTCCAGACAGATCGCATCAAAGCCGCAGCGCGCCAGCAAAAACAACGAATCACCCAGCGAAGCCGAGAGTCGCAGCAGCGCCGGCCGTGCCAGTTCGCGCAAGTTTCCGGTGTTGCCCGCACGCGCCGCCAGCGCGAAAAAATCCAGGCTCAGGCGATAGCGTTTACTGCGCCCATCCTGCTCGACCATGCCCTCGTCCATCAGGCTGCGCAGCAACCGATGCGTCGTCGGTTGCGATAAGCCGATGCGCTGCGCCAGTTGCGTCACCCGCTCGCCGCCCTCGACGCTATCACCCAGTGTTCGCAGTACCGCAAACAGTCTTGAGACCGCGCCGACACCGACTTCACTTTTGCTTTCATTCCGCTCAATGGAATCTTGCATCTTGTTTTCCGATTATTAATTTACTGATCGAATAAAACTTAAAATAGTCATCGCCTCAGTGAAATAGGCCATTGAGCCCATCCTAGTCTTCGTCCTACTCTGCGTCCAGACAGGGGCGATTCGAACAACAGCGGCAGCCGACTCAAGTCGAGCGCCACGCACCCCGGCAACATCTTTTCGTATCTGCCCATACAAAAAAGCGCGCCTTTGGGTGACGCATAACAATCTCAGGTGGAGCGCAGTCATGGCTTTTGTGCAACTTGAAAAACTCTGCAAACGCTACGGCGAAATCGACGCCGTCGTCGCCACCGACCTCTCGGTCGAGAAAGGTGAATTCGTGTCTTTGCTCGGCCCCTCGGGATGCGGCAAGACCACCACTCTGCAAATGATTGCCGGCTTCGTCGAAGTCACCAGCGGGCGCATCGTGCTCGATGGCCGCGACATCACCCACGCCAAACCCGCCAGCCGCGGTTTGGGGGTGGTATTCCAGAGCTACGCGCTGTTCCCGCACATGACCGTCAAGGACAACGTCGCTTTCGGCCTGCGCATGCGCAAGGTGGCGAACGCTGATATCCAGCAGCGAGTCGACCGGGTTCTGAAACTGGTGCGCCTGAATCAGCACGCCGAGCGTTACCCGCGGGAGCTTTCCGGTGGCCAGCGCCAGCGCGTCGCCCTGGCCCGCGCCCTGGTGATTCAGCCGCCGGTACTTTTGCTGGATGAACCACTGTCCAACCTTGACGCCAATCTGCGCGAAGAGATGCAATTCGAGATCCGCCGCATCCAGCGCGAAGTTGCAATCACCACGCTGATGGTCACCCACGACCAGTCGGAGGCGCTGTCCATCAGCGACCGTGTCGTGGTGATGCAGGCCGGGCGCATCACCCAGATCGACGCGCCCTACACCCTCTACGAACACCCGCGCACCGAGTTCATTTCCGGATTCGTCGGCAAGGCCAATCTGCTGCCCGGCGAGCGCAATGGTGCCGGTGTGGTTCAGGTGTGCGGTGTTGGCAAAGGCGATCTGACCCTGAGCCTGCGGCCGGAAAAAATCGATCTGCGCGATGCCGGCCACGGTCGTTTACAAGGCAAGATCGTCAGTCGGTTTTTCCTCGGCAGCCAATGGCTGTACGGCGTCGGGACGAGCCTGGGCGAACTCTGCGTGGTGCGCCGCAATGATGGCTCTGCGCCGTTGAACGAAGGCACTGCAGTCGGTCTGGACTGGGACGCGGCGCTGCTGCGAGTGCTGAGTGTCGACGAGGTGCCAGCATGAGTACGCTCACCGCCATCCACCAGGGACGCCAGGGGTATTGGCTGTCTGCACCGGCCCTGGCCTTGTACCTCTGCTTGTTGATCATCCCGCTGGGATTGACCCTGGTGCTGTCGTTCAACGTCTTCGACTACAGCTCGGGGATCAACGGCGACGCCTACACTGTCGAGCACTACAGCAACCTGCTGGGCGATCCGTATTTCTACGAGATCTTTCTGCGCACCTTGTGGATCAGCGCCCTGACCACTTTGCTCTGCGTACTGATCGGCGTGCCCGAGGCCTACATCCTCAGTCGCATGGGCACACCCTGGCGCTCGATTTTCCTGATTCTGATCCTCACTCCGCTGTTGATTTCGGTGGTGGTGCGCGCCTTCGGCTGGAGCCTGTTGCTCGGCGCCGACGGCCTGGTCAACCAGACCCTGCAAGCCCTCGGCGGCTCGCCGATGAAGCTGCTCTACACGCCGTTCGCGGTGGTGATTGCGCTGGTCCACGTGATGCTGCCGTTCATGATCATTCCGGTCTGGACCTCGCTGCAGAAACTCGATCCCGCCGCCGAACAAGCCGCGCAGTCGCTGGGCGCCAGTCACTTCACGGTGATTCGCCAAGTCGTGCTGCCACAGGTCATGCCTGGTGTGTTGTCCGGCACATTGATCGTGTTTGGCCTGGCCGCCAGCTCATTCGCGATCCCCGGCCTGCTCGGCGGTCGTCGGCTGAAGATGGTTGCCACGCTGATCTACGACCAGTACCTATCGGAGCTCAATTGGCCCATGGGCGCGACTATTGCCGTGGCTCTGCTGCTCATCAACCTGCTGATCATGCTGTCGTGGAATCGCATGATCGAAGGCCGCTACAAGAAGTCATTGGGATAATTCGTCATGTCCAGGAACGGTCCTTTCGCCCTGCTGTTTCATACCCTGGTGGTGGTGTTCATGATGGCGCCGCTGGTGGTGGTTTGCCTTGTGGCCTTCACTCCGGAAAACACCCTGAGCCTGCCGACCACGGAGTTCTCTCTACGCTGGTTTCGCGCGGTGTTCGAGCGTGCCGATTTTGTCGATGCGTTCTACAACAGCCTGATCCTGGCGTTCGGTGCAGCCACCCTGGCGACGCTGATTGCGGTGCCCGCCGCGCTGGCGATCACCAGGTTCGAGTTTCCCGGTCGAGACTTTCTCAACGGCCTGTTTCTGTCGCCGATCATCATTCCGCACCTGGTACTTGGTGTGGCGTTGCTGCACCTGTTTGCGTTGCTGGGTGTCAATGGCAGCTTCGTCTGGCTGATTTTCGCCCACGTGCTGGTGATTACACCGTATGTGCTGCGTCTGGTGCTGGCCTCGGCGATTGGCCTGGATCGCAGCGCCGAACACGCCGCGCAATCCTTGGGCGCCGGACGCTTCACGCTGTTCCGCCAGATCACCCTGCCGATGATTCTGCCGGGGGTGGCCGGTGGCTGGCTACTGGCGTTCATCAACAGTTTCGACGAAGTCACGCTGTCGATTTTCGTCACCTCGCCGGCCACACAAACCCTGCCGGTGCGCATGTACGTGTACGCCACTGAGTCCATCGATCCGATGATGGCGGCGGTGTCGGCACTGGTGATTGCGCTGACCGCACTGACGATGATTCTGCTTGATCGGGTCTACGGCCTGGATCGGGTTCTGGTGGGTAAACAATGAGGGCGCCATGGCTCTGCTGAAACGACTGGCCGAAGCTGACCGCCCGGCCCTGGACTTTACCCTCGACGGCCATCGCGCCAGCGGTTTGCTCGGCGATACCGTGCTGACCGCCGTGCTGACTTGCAGCGAACACCTGCGCAGCAGCGACTTCAGTGCCGAACCCCGCGCCGGCTTCTGCCTGATGGGGGCCTGCCAGGATTGCTGGGTGCGACTGGGCGATGGTCGCCGGGTGCGCGCCTGCTCGACGCTGCTCGAAGCCGGGCAGCAGGTCTGCCGCGAACCGGGGCGATCGTTATGAATAAACATTCCATCTGCAGAAACCGAATCCCTTGTGGGAGCGAGCTTGCTCGCGATTGCAGGCTGTCAGTCAGCACAACTATTGAATGGGCCGCCGCCATCGCGAGCAAGCTCGCTCCCACAGGGGGGCAACGTCGGGCACAAAAAACAGGMTCACTGCCAATCCRATGTGGGAGCGAGCTTGCTCGCGATTGCAGGCTGTCAGTCAGCACAATTATTGAATGGGCCGCCGTCATCGCGAGCAGGCTCACTCCCACAGGGGTGAGAGTATGAAGTCTGTGGTCATCGTCGGCGCCGGTCCGGCGGGCATTCGTGCGGCACAAACGCTGGTTGCCCATGGCGTGCGTCCGGCGCTGCTGGACGAAGCCGCACGCGGCGGCGGGCAGATTTATCGGCGTCAACCGGCCAACTTCAAACGTTCGCCGGTCAAGCTGTATGGCTTCGAAGCACGCAAAGCCAATGCGCTGCATCAGACGATTGACACACTGCGCGAACAAATCGATTACCGCGCCGAAACCCTGGTGTGGAATGCCGAAGACGGTGCCCTCGACACTTTGCAGAACGGCCGCGCAGCACGCTTGGAGTTCTCCCGGGTGATCGTCGCCACCGGCGCCACCGACCGGATTCTGCCCGTACCGGGCTGGACATTGCCGGGGGTCTACAGTCTCGGTGCGGCGCAAATCGCCTTGAAGTTCCAGGGCTGCGCCATCGGCGAACGCGTGGTGTTCGCCGGCAGCGGCCCGCTGCTGTACCTGGTCGCCTATCAATACGCCAAGGCTGGCGCCAACGTGGTCGCGGTGCTCGACAGCTCACCCTTCAGCGCACAGGCCCGAGCCCTGCCCGGCCTGCTGGCGCAACCGTCCACGTTGGCCAAAGGCATTTATTACCGCGGCTGGCTGACCGCGCACGGCATCCCTGTGCATCAAGGCGCGACCCTGGCAGCCATCGACGGCGAGCAACGCGTGCAATCGCTGCGCTGGTCCAACGCCAGGGGCAACCACTCACTCGACTGCGACGCCGTGGCCTTCGCTCACGGCCTGCGCAGTGAAACCCAACTGGCCGATCTGCTCGGCTGTGAATTCGCCTGGAACCCGCTCAATCGCGCCTGGTTACCGCAACGTGACCGTGCGGGCCGCAGCAGTGTCGCCGAGGTTTATCTGGCGGGCGACGGTGCCGGCATCATGGGTGCGGACGCGGCGGAAATGGCCGGTGAGCGCGCCGCATTGGCACTGCTCGACGACATGGGTCATCTGATTTCGGCGCAGCGCCCTGCCCAGTTGGAACACCGCCTGGAACGCATTAGCGAATTTCGTCAGGGCCTCGAACGCGCCTTTACATTTCCCGACAACTGGGCCGCTGGTCTTACCGATGACGTGATGGTCTGTCGCTGTGAAGAAGTACGCGCCGGGGATATTCGCGACGTGGTGCGCGAAGGTCATTGGGAAATCAACCGGGTAAAGGCTCATTGTCGTGTCGGCATGGGGCGTTGCCAAGGTCGGATGTGCGGTGCCGCAGCAGCAGAAATCATTGCCTGCCAGAGCCAGCGCGCCGTGTCCGATATCGGCCGGTTGCGTGCCCAGGCACCGATCAAACCGCTGCCGTTTGGCCTGGAGATCGAGCTTTGAACGAAGTCGATGCAGTCATCATTGGCGGTGGCATTGTCGGTGCGAGCGCCGCCCTGTTTCTCAGTCGGGCCGGTCGGCGCGTGGCGCTGCTGGAACGGGATTTTTGCGGCTCACATTCCAGCGGCGTGAACTACGGCGGCGTGCGGCGTCAGGGTCGTCCCCTGGCGCAATTGCCGCTGTCGCAAAAGGCCCACGAAATCTGGGCGCAGTTGCCACAACTGATTGGCATCGACGGCGAATACCAGCGCAGCGGTCACCTTAAACTGGCCCGCAGTCTCAACGATCTGCAAGCCCTGCGGGACTACGCCGATAGCAGTCGGGGGTTCGGTCTCGATCTGCAAGTGCTCGACCGAACCCAATTGCGCGCACGTTTTCCGTGGGTTGGAGACGTGGCGGCAGGCGCGTCCTATTGCCCTGACGATGGTCACGCCAACCCGCGCCTGGTGTCTCCGGCGTTCGCTCGGGCGGCGCGGCAACAGAGCGCGCAGGTTTACGAACAATGCGCGGTGAACGCTGTAGAACATGACGGACAACGATTTCGTGTACATACGCAAACTGGCCTGGAATGGCGTGCACCCTGGCTGTTGAACTGCGCCGGAGCCTGGGCCGGCAGCCTGGCCACGCAGTTCGGCGAACCGGTGCCGATGCATTCAGGTCACCCGGCGATGCTGGTCACCGAACCGTTGCCGCTGGTGATGGATGCCAGCACCGGCGTCGAGGGCGGTGGCATTTATGCCCGTCAGGTTACCCGGGGAAATTGCGTACTGGGCGGCGGCCAGGGCTATGCCCTCGACGAGACCCGCGCCCGCCCCGGTCAAGGCGCAGTGCTGGAAATACTCCGCCAGGCCGTCGAGCTCTACCCGTTTCTTGAAGGTGCCCAGGCGATTCGTACCTGGAGCGGCACCGAAGGTTATCTGCCCGATCGCCAACCGGTGATCGGCCACAGTGGTACCCAACCCGGTCTGTTGCACGCGTTCGGCTTTGCCGGCGCCGGTTTCCAGATCGGTCCCGCGGTGGGCCAGGCGCTCACCGAAATCATCTGTAGCGGCGCATCAAAGACGTCGCTGGATGCGTTTTCCATCACCCGGTTTCACTCCATCTCCGTAGCTTGATAGAGGAAGGTCGCGCCAATGAATAACGTCAAACGCAGTGCACTGCTCGGTTTCTCTTGGCTAAGTTTTTCTTGCGTGGGCGCCCTGCTCACGGTCACTCAGGCCCAGGCCGAGCCAACACTTTATCTTGGCATGAACGGCGGGACCATGGAGCGGCTCTATGCCGACAAGGTGCTGCCGGCTTTCGAGAAGGCCAACAACGTCAAAGTAGTGATCGTACCGGGCACCTCATCCGATATCCTGGCCAAGGTTCAGGCCAGCAAGGGCAACCCGCAGATGCACGTGATGTTCCTCGACGACGGCATCATGTACCGCGCGATCTCCATGGGACTGTGCGACAAACTCGAAGACAGCCCGACGCTGGAACAGATTCCGGCCAAGGGACGGATCAAGGACCAGGCCGTGGCGGTCAGCCTCGGGGTCACCGGGCTGGCATACAACACCCGCTTGTTCAAAGAAAAAGGCTGGAGCGCGCCGACCTCCTGGATGGACATGGCCGACCCGCGCTTCAAGGACAAACTGGTGTTCCAGTCGATGGCCTCTTCGACGTTCGGATTGCACGGTTTCCTGATGTTCAACCGGATACAGGGCGGCACCGAAACCAATGTCGACCCTGGTTTCAAGGCCTGGCCGAACACCGTCGGGCGTAACGTACTGGAATACATTCCGAGCTCGGCGAAGATCTCCGAAATGCTTCAGACCGACGAAGCGGCGCTGTTCCCGTTGACGCCGACCCAGGTGACGGCTCTGAAGCTCAAGGGCATGCCAGTGGAATACGCACAGCCGAAGGAAGGCGCCGTGGTGCTCAACGTCGCCGAATGCGCAATCGCCAATAACACGCAACCGGAGCTGGCGCAAAAACTTGCCGCCTTCTTGCTGACCCCGCAAGCCCAGGCCGTCGCACTCGAGGATGGCGACCAGATTCCGTCCAACCCCAACACCCCAACCACCGAGCGAACCCATGGTCAGGTCGAAGCCATGAAACATTACCTCGATACGGCGATTGCCCTGGATTGGGATCAGGTCAACGAACAACGTCCGGCATGGAATGCGCGGTGGAGCCGCAGTATCGAGCGCTAGGTCACTGGCAACGCACAGCTGTGTGGGCATCGGCATGACCTTGTGAGTGCGGGCTTGCTCCGGGCGGCGTTCCGACGAAGGCGGCCTGACAGTCGCCACATCTTTCCCGCTATCATGTCGCGCATTTCCGGGGCCACGCGCCTATTCCTTGATCAATAGCGAATCTGTTCATGCATACCCTTGCTCAATTGCGTAACGGCGAGTTGTCGGGCATCACGCGGCTGGATCTGGTCGACGGCCTGACCGAATTCCCCCGGGAGATCTTCGATCTGGCGGACTCGCTGGAAGTGCTCAACCTCAGCGGCAATGCCTTGAGCGCCCTGCCCGAGGACTTGCATCGCCTGACCCGTTTGCGCGTGCTGTTCTGTTCCGATAACCGCTTCACCGAGTTGCCGGCCTGCCTGGGCCAATGCACCGCACTGACGATGATCGGCTTCAAGGCCAACCGCATCGACCACGTGCCCGCAGCGGCGCTCCCACCGCTGCTGCGCTGGCTGATCCTGACCGACAACTGCATCGAAACCTTGCCGACCGAACTGGGAGAGCGCCCGTTCCTGCAAAAGCTCATGCTCGCCGGCAACCGTTTGCACGCGCTGCCGGAGTCTTTGCGCCAGTGCCATCGGCTGGAACTGATCCGCATCGCCGCCAACCGGTTGACCGGGTTGCCGCAATGGCTGCTGGAACTGCCGAGCCTGACCTGGCTGGCGTACGCCGGTAACCCGCTGGAAACCGAAGCCGATGCCGCGGCCCTCGACGCCACACCGCGCATTGACTGGTCGGCGTTACGTCTGGAGAAGAAACTCGGCGAAGGTGCGTCCGGGGTGATTCATCAGGCCGCCTGGCAACCCGCCGGGCAGCCGCCCATGGCCGTTGCGGTGAAGCTCTACAGGGGCGAAATGACCAGCGACGGTTCGCCATTGCACGAAATGAACGCCTGCATCACCGCTGGCCTGCACCCGAATCTGATCCGCGTCGAAGGGCGGATTGTCGATCACCCGCAGCAAACCGCCGGGCTGGTGATGCAACTGATCGCACCGAGCTTTCGCAACCTCGCCGCGCTGCCGAGCCTGGCGTCATGCAGCCGCGACATTTACCCCGACGATTTGCGTTTCAGTGCCGCGGTGGCGCTGCGCATTGCCTCGGGCATTGCCTCGGTGGCCGAGCACCTGCACGGTCATGGCATCACCCATGGTGATCTCTATGGGCACAATATTCTGTGGAATGAACAGGGTGATTGCTTGCTGGGGGACTTTGGTGCGGCGTCGTTCCACGCGATTTCCGACAGCCTTGAAAGCCGT
Organism: Pseudomonas sp. P4_C4; assembly: GCF_056402055.1. NCBI lineage: Bacteria > Pseudomonadati > Pseudomonadota > Gammaproteobacteria > Pseudomonadales > Pseudomonadaceae > Pseudomonas > Pseudomonas sp. P4_C4. The sequence goes on from NZ_JBFUID010000014.1 coordinate 101,625, forward strand.
GCCTTGCAGCGGATCGAGGTGCGGGCGTTCGGGGTGTTGTTGGGGGAGTTGCTGGAGCGGGTTGATTCGGGGTTGAGCGATGAAGAGCGTGGGGTGCTGGAAGATCTGGAGCGGCGTTGCTGTCAGCCGCACGTGCTGGAGCGGCCGGGGTTTGGCGAAGTCGTGGAGCAACTGAAAAATCTGTGACCGCTGCGCGGTCAATCGTCGGATCGCCGCCCGGAGCCGGCTCGCTCCCACAAGGGTAGCGCTAAACCTGTGGGAGCGAGCTTGCTC